>NZ_AJRE01000312.1:0-853 GCF_000296955.1 Streptococcus sp. GMD4S | reverse complement strand
CTCCTAAGAGAGAAAGAAGATCACTGATAATTCGTTCTGCTTCTCCATAAGTTGAAGTCAGTAACACAATCTTATTTTCTTTTTCTAGACTGCTTGCAATTGCAATAGCCTTGGTAGACGTTGATAAACCAAGTATTAGTTGTCTTTTCTTATCTATCAGATTTTGATGCCATTTTTTTATCTGGTCATTTTCTGAGAATAAATCTAATAAAGTCACCATTTAGCCGTTATACCTCTGCATTGTTTTCTCAAAGTTTTTCTCTTGTAAATAGTAGTTTACAGCATCGTCAACCTTGTCAATGGACTGTAAAATACCCACATAGTCATCCTGATCAAACTTACTTAAAACATGATGAACAACGGACATGCCTTTTTTAGGTCTTCCAATACCTATTTTAACACGGTTAAATATCTGAGTACCTATATGTTGAATAATAGACTTGATACCATTATGACCACCAGCTGACCCCTTTGCTCTTAAACGAATTTTCCCAACTTCCATGTCAAGATCGTCGTAAATAACGAGTAAATCTTCAATATCCAAACCATAGTAAGTCAATAAAGCATGAACCGCTTTTCCACTTTCATTCATAAATGTTGTTGGTTTGACCAGATAAATTTTTTCTCCATTGAAGAAAAAAGAAGCTAGGTCAGCTTGAAATATCTTGTCATGTGTAAAGGTAACATTTTGTTTTTTGGCCAATTGGTCAATCAACATAAATCCAACGTTGTGCTTGGTCTCAAAATATTTATCCCCTGGATTTCCTAATCCAACAAGTAATTTAGTCATTTATTTTTCCTTTCAAAAGCCAAAAGGGTTGGAATTTTTTTCCAACCTAATTGACACTATTTA
>NZ_AJRE01000311.1:0-856 GCF_000296955.1 Streptococcus sp. GMD4S | reverse complement strand
AAAAGTAAATTAGTGTATCAAGATTGCAGAAGTGGTCTTGACATGCCATGGAAATATAGAGTTATAAGTGTCTACAAAATGGAGAGTATGCAGTTACTTCGTGAAGTTTTGTCAGACACTTATAAACTTAAGAATGAACTCTTTTCATGATGCTAGATAGAGTAGGTTCGTTTTAGGGTAACTATTTCCCGCTTTAGTGGTATCTAAGATAAGCAATTAACGCTTATCTTAGACGGAATTTTTGAGACTGACGATGAAGGAGTGAAAGGCTCAAAAATTAGGAATGAAATTCCGAAGGAATTTGCTTCCGTCCGCACTGTTACAGGGAAATAGAGGAAGGATAATTCGGAACTGAAAACTAGTAACTATCAGAAACGAAGGAAACAGTATGATTTTTGACGATTTGAAAAACATCACCTTTTACAAAGGGCTTCATCCCAATCTAGATAAGGCTATCGACTATCTCTACCAGCACCGTAAGGATTCTTTCGAACTCGGTAAGTATGAGATTGACGGGGACAAGGTCTTTCTAGTTGTTCAGGAAAATGTCCTCAATCAAGCTGAAAATGATCAGTTTGAGCACCATAAACACTATGCAGACTTGCATTTACTGGTAGAAGGACATGAATATTCGAGCTACGGTTCACGTATCAAAGACGAGGCAGTAGCATTCGACGAAGTGAGCGACATTGGTTTTGTCCATTGTCATGAACGCTACCCAATCTTGTTGGGCTATCACAATTTTGCGATTTTCTTCCCCGGAGAACCACACCAGCCAAATGGCTACGCAGGGATGGAAGAAAAGGTTCGCAAGTATCTCTTTAAAATTTTGATTGATTAAAAGAATCAGGAGGAG
>NZ_AJRE01000310.1:0-860 GCF_000296955.1 Streptococcus sp. GMD4S | reverse complement strand
TTCATCTGCCTTAACTACTGAAGGCTGTGAAACGAGTACACTAGCACCCAATACAGCTGCACTTGCTAAACTTGTTAAAATAACTTTCTTCTTGTCCATTAGACAATGCCCCTCTTATAGTTTTTTAATATTATTATATTATACTACTTAATGAACGTCAACTAATTCGATATCCATTTTAAAATTTTATGAACAAGAAGAAAGCTTGGATGATGTTTAAGAAACACTTCCTATTCTTACCCCATTTCTGTCTAGTCTGTAGCCATCAATAATCGTATTAACAGCTAAGGCTCCCGAAGCATCGACATAGTAATGTTTCCCCGAGACTTGGAACCATTGACTAGCTTTCATCCGGCCAGATTCCTCTAAGTAATACCAAGTTCCCTTGTCTTTAAGCCAGCCCGTCTGCATCTCACCCGAAGCCTTTAGATAATACCAGTGAGAGCCATCCTTAATCCAGCCAGTTGACATGGCCCCATTTTCTTTTAAATGATACCAATTGCTGTTAACTTTTTTCCATCCTGTTGCTAGCTTACCATTCTCTTGGTAATACCAACTCCCTCCTTCTTTTTTCCACCCATTCTCTGTATTGCTTAACTTTTCATACTTCACATATCTTCTAGAACCGCTATAAGACAAATAACCGAGCCACTTATAACCGTCCTTTTCAAGAACTTGATCATAACTCACACTCTCACCAGCATAATAGTAGTCAATAACCTGTCCTGTGCTTGATGGTTGGTCCATAATAGGCGATTTCCCCGTGAATACCATTGTCCCACTAGACGGAAGCTCTGAGCTACGAGCATTCTCACCCGCACTATGGCTAGTAGATAAATCCTTGAAATGAATAAAACCTG
>NZ_AJRE01000309.1:0-867 GCF_000296955.1 Streptococcus sp. GMD4S | reverse complement strand
GCTCAGCGACTTTTTTCTCGATAGCTTTTGCCAAGCTGTCCATAGCCTTATCGTACTCAATTTCCGGTTGTTTTGGTTCAGCTGGTTGCTCAGGCTGGTCAGGTTTCTCAGGTTCTTCTGGCTGTTCCGGTTGCTCTGGACTAGGCTCCTCTTGACCTCTTTGATAGTTCTCATCCTTGGATAGGATATCTTGTAGGGCGCTGACTGTCAACATGACTTCTTGAACATCCACTGCATCAGCACTGAGTTGGTTTCTTAATTTTTCTAGATTTGCTTGGAAAGCTTGGCGTGCAGTAGCCGTATTTTTCAAGCCTGCTGAATCAAAGTTGGACAGATCATCTTTCCATTTTGAGATAGACTGGATGATATCTGCCTTGCTGTAGAGTTCGCTACCTTCGCCACGAGTGATAAATTGGTCTACCTGAATACCGATATTTTGAGACAAATCGTTTCGATCAGGATCTAGTTGAAGGGTGACTGCGTGCAAGTTTTCGTCCAGACCTTTTAAGCTAACCAGAGTTTGATTGCCTTGGCGTTGGGCTGCACGACCGCTAAAGTATTTCTTACCGTCAATAGTTGAAGCATTTCCCATTCCATCTTGGTAAGGAACTTCTTTGCCGTCTAGGAAGACTTTGTAGATACCATGATTTGGATCGATATAGCCTTTGATATCAAGTCCGGTACCGTAGAAGTAGGCTGTGACAGTTGTCTTTTTCTTTTGCTCATCAGTTAAGCGACCAAAGGAAGCCCAAGACTCCGTCTTTTGGTATTTGTCTGCCGAATTGGTTTCATGGTGCCAGCCAGGACTGTAATCCAACTGACTAGCTTGGTCATCATAACTTGTTTGGTCCTTGACCAGCAATTCAG
>NZ_AJRE01000308.1:0-870 GCF_000296955.1 Streptococcus sp. GMD4S | reverse complement strand
AAGTCAATTTAGGAATGGTCTTGTCCGACTCTGAAAATTCCTGCTTGGCAATCCCTGTCGTGATGTCCTTGAAACGAGAATCAACTGGATTGAGCAGATAGTTTTTGACCGCTTCCAACTCAGTCGCATCAATATCTTTATTAATCAAGTAAAGTTGAGCTGTGTTGACTGTCACGTCACTCGAACTTCCCAGCAAAAGCAAGGCTTCCTGTGCCGAAGCTGCACGCTGGTCAAACTGCCCTGGCAAACTTTCAATGGCAAAGAAAGCATAGTTGGCAAGATCCGCTTGCACGGCCGCTTCGTCCAAGACATGATCTGTCACCTGCTCAGAGAAGATATGTTTTTCTGCAGGCGCAAACAAATTCTCTGCCAAGTCAAAGACATCATAAACTTGCACGATGCGAATACTTTTCAAAGTTGAAAGTCCCAAGTTGTGCTGGAGCTCCCTTACCAAACTCTCTGACTTGACTTGAAAATCAGCCTTTTTTTCAACAAAAATACGTTTATTCATCAATTCTTATTCCTTTATTTCAGCTCTTGCAATGTTCCCAAACATCCTTGAGGTTGTTATTTCAATTCCTGCAACTTTTCCCAAACAATCTCGTAAACGTCTGTCCGTTCTCCCAATCCCCTACGGAGTGTAAAGGTCTGGGGGACCTTTACAGCCTGAGTCCTTACATCTGAAAGACGAAGGTTTTCCGTTTCTAACAGCTTATTTCAAAGCCTGCAATTTCTCCCAGACAATCTCATAAACATCTGTCAATTCTCCGAGTCCTCTACGGAAAACATCCTTGTCCATGTGGTTGCCATCTGCATCCCACAAACGGCAGTTATCTGGTGAAAACTCGTCTGCCAAGATAATCTTGCCAT
>NZ_AJRE01000307.1:0-878 GCF_000296955.1 Streptococcus sp. GMD4S | reverse complement strand
GGATATCGACACCACGGACCATAGCTGAACGAGCATCAGATGAAAATTTAATTTCTTTTGACATACTTACTTTCTCCTTCTATTCTTCAATGATTGCCAAGATGTTAGCTTCACCAACGATGATATACTTTTCATCTCCATCTTTGACATCAATACCCGCATGTGCTTCAACTAAGACACGGTCTCCAGCCTTAACGCTTGGAGCAACCAAGTCACCATTCAAGGTACGAACACCTTGTCCTGTAGCTATAACTTGGGCTGTTTTTGTTTGTTCTTGGGCTGAGCCTGCAAGGACAAAGCCTCCAACAGTTTGTTCTTTTTCTTCGATTTTCAAGACCACACGGTCTCCTAATGGTTTCAACATTTGCTTTCCTCCATGATGACATACATATTATTAGCACTCTTTATATCTGAGTGCTAAATTATAGTTCTATTGTATCACTTGGTCAGAAATAGTCAAGAAAAAAGTCTGACTTTCTCAATATAAAAAAGCCTGAGACCAACTCAGACTTCTCAATGTTTATACCAAGATCAAACTAAGAAGCTAGCCGTAGGTTGCTCAAAACAGTGTTTTGAGGTTGTAGATAAGACTGACGAAGTCAGTTACCTATACCAGCTGACGTGGTTTGAAGAGATTTTCGAAGAGTATTAAAATGGCAATTCTTCCTCTTCCAAGACCAAATCTGCCAAATCCTGTCCTGCGTTATTTTCACGCATGGCACGTTGGGCACGGCTTTCTAAAAGTTGGAATCCTGTGGCAAGAACTTCAGTCACGTAGTTCATCTGGCCATTTTTCTCAAAGCGACGGGTACGAAGTTCTCCATCCACAGAGATAAGACTACCTTTAGTTGCGTAGCTTGCCAAGGTTTCAGCCAATT
>NZ_AJRE01000306.1:0-879 GCF_000296955.1 Streptococcus sp. GMD4S | reverse complement strand
CTAATGGAAATGTCTAGTAATCGAAACCTTTTTCATACTATGCTATTGAATGGTTTTTTAGCCAGCATTGAGTGTGAAGAATTTACCAATGCCTCTTATTTTAAACGTGTCATCAAAGAGCATTTCTACAAGGAAAATGAGACCTATTTCCGAATTGTCTATTTGTGGGCTGAAGGTCTTCTTGATAGCAAGCAGGGTAGAGTCAAGGAAGGTCAGAAAAAGATGGAAGATGCTGTCCATATTTTTGAGATGCTTGGTTGTAACAAATCTGCTGAATACTACAGAAATACAACCGATTGTTGAATATCTGCAAACTAAGAAAATAATTTGAAAATTTAAGCGATAGAACTTTTGACTACTCTCAGGTCGTTACAAAAGTTCTATCGTTTCTTTGCTCATTTTGTGTGTTGCATATATTCAAAAGTTTTCCCTTTCAATTTCTAAGTGCTATACTATAGTCATACTTCATATAGGGATTATAACAAGAAGGGAGATCACCTATGAAACTATTGTTTAGAAATCAAGCTTATCGACTCTTGACTTTGTCGCGCTTCTTCAATGCCTTTGGTGCTTCGATTTTTAACCTGGTATTTATCGTTTATGCATCGACCTTGCCACAAGCCTCTTTTGCTGTTGCTATGGCGAATATTGTCATGATTCTTCCGACTCTCTTTACAGTTTTTGTAGGGATTCGGGCAGATTACACAAGGGACAAGGTCAAATGGATGGTCTATAGCGGTTTGTTTCAGGCGGTTTTATTTTTTCTGGCAGCCCTAGTTGTTCAGCAAGCTAGTCTCTTTGCCTTTTCTAGCCTGTGTTTGATCAATGTCATCAGTGATGTGATCAGTGATTTTGCTGGTGGTTTGCGCATGCCCCTCG
>NZ_AJRE01000305.1:0-879 GCF_000296955.1 Streptococcus sp. GMD4S | reverse complement strand
ATGAGGGGAAAAATCCAATTCTTATTGGAATTCTGAAAGGATCGATTCCTTTTATGGCTGAATTGGTCAAACATATTGATACGCATATTGAGATGGACTTCATGATGGTATCTAGTTACCATGGTGGAACAGCAAGTAGTGGTGTCATTAATATCAAGCAAGACGTGACTCAAAATATCAAAGGAAGACATGTTTTATTTGTAGAGGATATCATCGATACAGGTCAAACCTTGAAGAATTTGAGAGATATGTTTATTGCAAGAGAAGCAACTTCTGTTAAAATCGCGACTTTGTTAGACAAACCAGAGGGACGCGTTGTTGAAATTGAAGCGGATTATACTTGCTTTACTATTCCAAATGAGTTTGTAGTAGGTTATGGTCTAGATTATAAAGAAAATTATCGTAACCTTCCTTATGTTGGAGTATTGAAAGAAGAAGTTTATTCAAATTAGAAAGATTTATCTTTAATGAAAAAACAAAATAATGGTTTAGTTAGAAACCCATTTCTCTACTTGTTAATTATCTTCTTCCTAGTGACAGGATTCCAGTATTTTTACTCTGGAAATACTGCTGGACGAAGTGAAAAAATTAACTATACAGAACTGGTAAAAGAAATTACTGCAGACAATGTAAAAGAATTAACCTACCAGCCAAATGGTAGCATCATTGAAGTGTCTGGTGTTTATAAAAATCCTAAGACTAGTAAAGAAGAAACTGGAATTCAATTTTTCACTCCTACTGCTACAACAGTAGAAAGATTCTCAAGTAGCATTCTTCCGTCTGATTCAACCGTTTCAGAATTGCAAAAACTTGCTTCTGAACATCAGGCAGAAGTAACAGTCAAACATGAGAGTTCAAGCGGTATGTGGATCAATATCC
>NZ_AJRE01000304.1:0-884 GCF_000296955.1 Streptococcus sp. GMD4S | reverse complement strand
GGTGGCAGGCATAACCTTGCTTTTGGGACCTGTCCTACGATTTTTGCTATCCTATACTGGTGCCATCATCTATAAAGATCCTTCAAAGGTGCTGGTCGTCACGGTAACCTTTTCCTTGCTCCTGACATTTTTTAAGATTTTGATGATTGCATTAGGGACCTTTATGTTAATCTATTTCGAAGAAGATCAACAACTTCGAAAGCTACCTTCTATTTTATTTATCATTGGTGGCGTGCTGGGCTTTCTTTCAGCGACCGAGTGGATAGGAGGATTTCTAATCATTAAAGGCGCTGTTTCTTTTTCTAAATTTTTGAAAGAAGTCCGTGGCCTTGTCTGATAGTCTAGTGAAACAATCCGTTTGAGGGTTGTTTTTTTATTTAAAGAATTATCTGGCAAAAGAATATGTTAGCAAAATGCTTTTTTATAAGAAAACATGATGTAATACAACTTGAAAAAATAAAAAGAGAATATTATGAAACAATCTTTCATTACATCGTATTTAACATTCTATTTAAAAGCTTCCATTACTTTAGAGGGAGTCTTTATAAAAACTTCTAACCCTACTATTTTAAAAGTTATTCCACTGGGTTCTCAAAATAAAACAATTCCTGTTGATCATGTTGCAAGTGTAGATAGTTCATTTCGTCTTGATTTCAAAACATTTGCTTGGGTATAATTTTCGCTCTTATTGGCCTTTCAATGATGCAAAATTCATTTATTGGGGGATTGATATTAGCGGCTTATGGTGTATTAACAGTGCTAAGTGCTTTTCAAACTCTACTAGTTTTGCATCTTGCTTCTGGTGGAACACATGTTGTCAGTGTGGTAGTATTTGAAAAAGCTAATCTTGAAAATTGCAAAGAAACAATTGAAGGTCTAATTCA
>NZ_AJRE01000303.1:0-891 GCF_000296955.1 Streptococcus sp. GMD4S | reverse complement strand
TATTAAAGGAGTTTAAGACTATGACACTACTAGCACTTGAAAATGTAACAAAATCATATGGAGCAACTGCGGCACTTGACAATATCTCTCTTGAGATTTCGGCTGGAAAAATTGTTGGTCTCCTCGGCCCAAATGGATCTGGAAAAACGACCTTAATCAAACTGATCAATGGCCTTCTTCAGCCTGATAAAGGACGTGTTCTCATTAACGGATTGGATCCAAGTCCTGCTACAAAGGCGATTGTCTCTTACCTTCCTGACACAACTTATCTCAATGAAGAGATGAAGGTCAAGGATGCTCTAACCTATTTTAAAACCTTCTATCAGGATTTCAATCTCGAAAGAGCCCAACACTTGCTAGCTGATCTTGGTATTGATGAGAATAGTCGCCTCAAGAAACTATCAAAAGGGAATAAGGAAAAGGTACAACTGATTTTGGTCATGAGCCGCGAAGCTCGTCTTTATGTCCTCGATGAACCGATCGGTGGAGTGGATCCAGCCGCACGTGATTATATCCTCAATACCATCATCAACAACTACTCACCAACCTCTACAGTACTGATTTCAACCCACTTGATTTCAGATATTGAACCTATCTTGGATGAGATTATCTTCCTCAAAGACGGAAAAGTCGTACGCCAAGGAAATGTTGATGATATTCGTTACGAGTCAGGTGAATCCATTGACCAGCTCTTCCGTCAAGAGTTCAAGGCTTAGTTAAAGGAGATTAGTATGTTTTGGAATTTAGTTCGTTATGAATTTAAAAATATCAATAAATGGTATCTTGCACTCTACGGTGCCGTCCTTGCAATTTCAGTTTTGATTGGAGCTTTTATTAACAGTCTTAGCCAGAGTTACAATCCTAACAATGCTGCTTATTTCATCTTCTTTT
>NZ_AJRE01000302.1:0-908 GCF_000296955.1 Streptococcus sp. GMD4S | reverse complement strand
ACTGATTGCAAGGGAAATCTAGGATTTCAAAGCCCTGATCTTGATAGCGTTCATAGAGTTCTTGAAGTCCCTGGTACTGGGGCGTTAACCCACATCCGGTAGCAGTGTTGACAATCAAGAGCATCTTACCACGATAGCTTTCAAGTGATGTTTCTTGATCATCTTGGTTCAAGACTGAGAAATCGTATAATGAGGTCATTGATTTATTTTCTCCTTAGGATTGCGATTGTTAGGAGTTTTTTCCTCCTGTAGTGATAGAAATGCATTAACCATAGTTCCAAAGATAGCAGCAATACTCAAACCAAATACCAGTAAAGGGATAAGGATATCTGTTTGAAAAAGTTTTTCTAAAAAAATAGAAAGAGGAATTTGTTGGACATAGAGTTTATGGAAACATAGCAAAGTAAATAAACCAATTAGAATACCGAAAAATACACCCCAACTACGAAGGTTGATTTGGCTTTTGCTGTAGCTTTTATGATGGATTTCGGACGGGTCATCCTTGTCCAAATGTAAGTCGCGAACTGCTAGTCTCGCCCTAGATGAGAGGACGAAGATAAGTCCAAAATAGAGGTAGGGCATGGCATCTCGCACCAACTCTATGAAGCGTCCAAATAGGAGATAGAACAGGAAGAGTAGGAGAGAGGAGTAAACGATTTGGATCAAGGCACGGGCACCTGCCTTGTAAATCATCTCTTGACGGCATTCATCAAAAGGCCCTTGTATGTGAAAGAATAGTTTGAGTAAGCGAGTGGTGAAATCTTCTTTTTTCATGGGAGTAACCTCCTAAATGAGCGATTTTTGATTGACTTCTTTAAAAAGTTGATAGAGAGTATAGAAGTAAACCAAACTAAAAATGATACAGATTATTAGAAATACCAGGTATCTCCAATCCATAGGATTTGTTA
>NZ_AJRE01000301.1:0-909 GCF_000296955.1 Streptococcus sp. GMD4S | reverse complement strand
CCTCAGACGCCAAGGATAGAGAATCAATATCTTAACGAAAAAGGTGGGCTCTCAAATCAAGCGATTACGGTAGATGGGGTTGCTCCAGATGGGACTGTTACTCTTACAATTGCAGGGGAGATGTTCACCAAACAAGCAACGGTGAGCTCGACTAGTGTAACCTTTACTGCAAATGAGCTGAAGAAGGTATATGATCGTAATGGAGGACGACTTCCTAGTGGACCGGTGACTGCAAGTACGACAGTGGATGGTTTGGTTTCAGATACATTTAATGGACAAATCACGCCAAATCAAGCGTCAATTTCAGTAAGTAATAGCCAGTCTGCTTCAGCAAGTGCAAGTCAATCAGCCTCAGTAAGCTCCAGCCAATCTGCATCATTGAGTGCTAGTCAATCCGCCTCAGTAAGTTCAAGCGAATCTGCATCTGTAAGCTCGAGTCAATCCGCTTCAGCGAGCTCGAGTCAATCTGCATCATTAAGTGCAAGTGAGTCAGCATCAGTAAGTGCTAGCCAATCCGCTTCAGCGAGTGCAAGTCAATCAGCATCAGTGAGCGCAAGTCAGTCTGCCTCAGTAAGCTCGAGTCAATCTGCATCATTGAGTGCCAGCCAGTCAGCTTCGGTAAGTGCCAGCCAATCCGCTTCAGTAAGTTCGAGCCAATCCGCTTCAGTGAGTGCCAGCCAGTCTGCGTCCGTAAGCTCAAGCCAATCCGCTTCAGTGAGCGCAAGTGAATCAGCATCATTGAGTGCAAGTCAGTCTGCTTCAGCGAGTTCGAGTCAATCTGCATCTGCAAGTGCAAGTCAGTCAGCGTCAGTGAGCGCAAGTCAGTCTGCCTCAGTCAGCTCGAGCCAGTCTGCATCATTGAGCTCTAGTCAATCCGCTTCAGTAAGCACAAGCGAATCCGCCTCAGCC
>NZ_AJRE01000300.1:0-909 GCF_000296955.1 Streptococcus sp. GMD4S | reverse complement strand
ACGTGGCGACCTCTTTATCGACACAGTAGCGGAGTTAAAGGAATAATATGAAAAAAATTGTCTTTACAGGTGGGGGGACGGTTGGACACGTTACCCTCAACCTTTTGTTAATGCCTAAGTTCATCGAAGACGGCTGGGAAGTTCACTATATTGGTGATAAACACGGAATCGAACACCAAGAAATCCTCAAGTCAGGCTTGAATGTGACCTTCCATTCTATTGCGACTGGTAAGTTGCGTCGTTACTTCTCTTGGCAAAATATGCTGGATATCTTCAAAGTTGGTTGGGGAATTGTCCAATCCCTCTTTATCATGTTACGACTGCGTCCACAGGCTCTTTTTTCTAAGGGGGGCTTTGTCTCAGTACCGCCGGTTATCGCAGCGCGTGTGTCAGGGGTACCTGTCTTTATTCACGAATCGGACCTTTCTATGGGCTTGGCCAATAAAATCGCCTATAAATTTGCAACTAAGATGTATTCAACATTTGAGCAGCCTGCTGGTCTTGCAAAAGTCGAGCATGTGGGGGCAGTAACCAAGGTTTCAGACCAAAACACTCCAGAACCAGATGAATTGGTGGATATCCAAACCCACTTTAATCCTAAATTGCCAACGGTATTGTTTGTCGGTGGTTCTGCAGGAGCCCGTGTATTTAACCAATTAGTGACAGACCATAAAAAAGAGTTGACAGAGCGCTACAATATTATCAATCTAACTGGAGATTCAAGCCTCAATGAGTTGAGTCAAAATCTCTTTCGTGTTGATTATGTGACGGATCTCTATCAACCCTTGATGAAGATGGCAAATGTGGTGGTGACGCGTGGTGGTGCCAATACGATTTTCGAGCTCTTGGCCATGGCGAAACTCCATCTCATCGTACCATTGGGTCGTGAAGCAAGTCGAGGAGACCAGA
>NZ_AJRE01000299.1:0-917 GCF_000296955.1 Streptococcus sp. GMD4S | reverse complement strand
TTGCCACAAAATGAGCAATAAACCATCATATCATTTTTCCTATTTGTAGGCATGATTTCCTTCCATTCTAATTTATCATTCTATCTAAAATAAGGTCATATAAAAAGCGTGGACACTATTGACCAGATTGGTAAAAGCATTCAACCAGAGTAAGGCAGACAGTCCATAGCGCTTCTTACGAAAAGCCTGTGCTCCAGTCAAAATACAGATCACACACAAAAAAGCTGTAAAAAATCCAAATATACTGCGCTCCATTAGACTTCCTTTCTCTTTCGGTATTGGATGGTGAAATCATAGTTGTTTTTCTCATCTCGCTCATAAGATTTGCTTGCGACTGTCTCAAAAAGAGACAAGTCAAAATCCTCAGGGAAATAGGTGTCTCCCTCCACCTGAGCATGAATCTGTGTCACGATGATTTCATCTAAATAGGGCTCAAAAGCCTGAAAAATCTGTTTTCCGCCAATGATATAGAGATTTTTTCCCTGACTCTGATACCACGCTAAAACAGACTCCACATCTTGAAATACGAGCGCCCCATCTATGACTTCTTCGCTATTGCGCGTTAAAATCAAGGTTTGCCGTTTTGGAAGCAGACGACGTCCCATGCCATCAAAGGTCACTCGACCCATCAGTATAGCATGATTTAAAGTTGTTTCCTTAAAATGTTGCAACTCTGCTGGCAAATGCCAAGGGAGACGATTTTCTTTCCCAATCACACCTTTTTCATCTTGGGCCCAAATGGCTATGATTTTCTTTGTCATGCTTCCGTCCTTTTTATTGATACTACTATTTTATCAAAATTCTCCCAAAAAGGCTGTTTTGAAACGCGCGCAAAAGAGAGAAAAGGAGCAGGCTTCATTCAGCCTGCTCCTATCGTCCCTAGGACATATATTTTTTTGCTTCTGATTCGATTTTTT
>NZ_AJRE01000298.1:0-919 GCF_000296955.1 Streptococcus sp. GMD4S | reverse complement strand
GGTGATTGTTTCAGCAGTGCGAACTCCAATAGGCTCCTTTGGAGGAAGTTTGAAGAATGTTTCAGCTGTTGATTTGGGAGCTTTGGTTGTTAAGAGTGCTTTGGAAAAAGCCAATGTCAAACCAGAGCAGGTAGACGAAGTGATTATGGGGAATGTACTAGGCGCAGGTTTAGGTCAAAACGTAGCTCGTCAAATGAGCATTCATGCAGGACTCCCTGAATTTACACCAGCCTTTACTATCAACAAGGTTTGTGGTTCCGGTTTGAAGGCAGTGCAGTTGGCTGCTCAAGCAATTCAGTGTGGCGATGCAAATATTATCGTAGCTGGTGGTGCAGAAAACATGAGTCAGGCGACATACGTTATGCCAAGCTTCCGTTGGGGCGGCCGTATGGGCGATTCAAAAGTGGTAGATACCATGATTAAGGACGGTTTGTCTGATGCTTTTAACGAATACCATATGGGGATTACAGCTGAGAATGTGGCTGAAAAATATGGCATCAGTCGAGAAGAGCAAGATGCCCTTGCTTTAGAGTCACAAAAACGAGCAGTTGCAGCTATAGAATCTGGTCGTTTTAAAGAAGAGATTGTGCAAGTTGTCATTCCTCAACGCAAAGGCGATCCTATCGTTTTTGATACAGATGAATATCCTAGAAAAGATGCTAGCTTGGAGAGCCTGTCTAAGCTAGGTCCGGTTTTCAAAAAAGACGGTTCTGTCACAGCGGGAAATGCCTCAGGCATCAATGACGGAGCAGCCGCTGTCTTGATGATGAGTGCTGAAAAAGCTGAAGAATTAGGACTTTCAGTGATTGCCCACATTCGTTCGTATGCAAATGCAGGTTTGGATCCTAAGATGATGGGATGTGGACCGATTTATGCGACTCGCAAGGCTCTTGAAAAAGGCAATTTGACAGTTGAAGAT
>NZ_AJRE01000297.1:0-921 GCF_000296955.1 Streptococcus sp. GMD4S | reverse complement strand
GCTCCGAAGTTAAATTAGTCTCCGCCTCAATTTTAAAGAAATTTCCTTGTTCAGTCTTTGTAGCTGTCGCATCAATACTTGTAATCGTAGAATCCAGGAAAATTTGATTCTTGGCATCATTAGTCGTAGTATAACGAACAGAGTCCCCAATCTTGACTCTAGCAACATCTTTTGAACTGAGATAAGCTGTGAGTTTGGTTTTCCCTTCTTTTTCCAAGGATGGGTAGAGTTGGGCTAGCAGGGTTCCTTCTGCGACCATGGTAGATTCACTAGTCTCAGGATTAAGGTGAAGCACCCCATCCTCACTTGCTGTAATTTTCCCCTTGTCCAGCAGACCTCCTTGGACTTTCTTACCCGATTCCGCCTCCAAAATTTTCTGATCTAGAAGAGTTAATTCCTGGCCAACTTTGACTAAGTGCTGAGACTTGAGCGATTCCAGCTGACTATCCAGTCCCGTTGCGTGGGCCTGCTGAGCCCCAGATCCCGCATACTGCACACGATAAGTAGCTAAACTAGACTCTAGCTGGGTGATTTGAGCATCCACTTGCGCAATAACTTGCGATTTAGCGTGCGGATCTTCTTCACCTTGATTTTTATAGGTCTGGTAAAAAGAGTAGGCTGGATTCTGACTATCTAGTTGATCTCCCTTTTCAATCGCTGACTTGGCTGTTTTGTAGTCTCGTATTTTTTCCTCTGTTTGGCTGATAAGATTGCCAATCTCGGCCTGGCTCTGACTTGCTGCCGCATTTTGAGAGGAGATGTTGGCATTTTGCTGCGAAACATTGCTCCTAAGACTACTAGCTTGGCTGAGATAGTCTCGAAACATCTCTTGGTAACCAAACTTATCCGCCTCTGGAAATTGATCACTCCCCTCTTTCAAACTGGATTGCAAATACCCCAACTGCTTTTTTTGATCCTTTA
>NZ_AJRE01000296.1:0-922 GCF_000296955.1 Streptococcus sp. GMD4S | reverse complement strand
TCCCATCTAAAACTGTTAGCTGATAACTGAAAAAGTTTGCCAGCAGTCTTTTGATAAGGTATAATAATAAAAGCAATACAATCGAAGGAGATCTCATGTTTTATACTTATTTGCGTGGACTAGTCATGCTGATCTTGTGGTCCATCAATGGCAATGCCCACTATCACAATACTGATAAAATCCCTAGCCGAGACGAAAACTATATCCTCGTCGCACCTCACCGTACCTGGTGGGATCCTGTTTACATGGCCTTTGCGACCAAGCCAAAACAGTTCATCTTTATGGCCAAAAAAGAGCTGTTTAACAACCGTATCTTTGGCTGGTGGATCCGTATGTGTGGCGCCTTTCCTATCGACCGAGAAAAACCTAATGCCTCTGCCATCAAGTACCCTATCAACGTCCTCAAAAAAAGCGACCGCTCTCTCATCATGTTTCCAAGTGGGAGCCGTCACTCAAACGATGTCAAGGGTGGCGTAGCCCTGATTGCCAAGATGGCCAAAGTCCGTATCATGCCTGTTACCTACACCGGTCCTATGACCTTGAAAGGCTTGATTAGCCGTGAACGTGTCGATATGAACTTTGGAAATCCTATCGATATCTCAGACATCAAGAAAATGAATGATGAAGGGATTGAAATGGTTGCAGACCGTATCCAAGCAGAATTCCAACGTTTGGACGAAGAAACCAAGCAATGGCACAATGATAAAAAACCAAACCCACTCTGGTGGTTTGTCCGCATCCCTGCCCTTATCCTTGCAGTGTTTGTTGGTATCCTAACGATTATCTTTAGCTTTATCGCAAGCTTTATCTGGAATCCAGATAAGAAGAGAGAGAAACTTGGTTAAAAAATACAATTATCCCTTGGCAAAAGCCAAGGGATATTTCTTTTATGCAATTTTCCATTTTTGGGACAACCAGTTGG
>NZ_AJRE01000295.1:0-929 GCF_000296955.1 Streptococcus sp. GMD4S | reverse complement strand
TTAAGAATCTAAAAGTAACAGAAAAATTCCCTGACACATCCTTTACCTTATCTCCACCAGTTTTCTCTAGATATTTATCCAAGTTTTTTAAGGTGATTTTTGCTTTCCCACCTTGATCAGTACCATTTGAAGTCACTTCTGCTTCTCCAATAGTAACTTTTGTTGTCGGATCAATTAAATCCTGACTCCCTTCATAAACTGCCATAGGAGCAGGTATATCAAAGGTAAAATAATCTCCATTATTCAGATGTTCATTATACTGTTTGAGATCAAAGGTCACGCGAAGCTTATATGCTAAATTCGTACGAAGCGAGAAATCTCCTTCTGAACTCACATTTTGCTTAGTGTCTGAAGCATCTAATAGATCGATGCCTGTAATTACTTGTGTCAATTCTTTTGAAACAGGATTATCTGCTTTAACAATCCCTACCAAAACAGATGCTAGAGCTAAAATAGCAAAAGTTAACGCAGAAAATTTAGAAAGCATGTTTAACGCTTTGCTTTTCGACATTTCTTCTCCTCTTTTCTATATGAAATTTTTATTTCTAATCTCCCTAAGAGATTACATCATACTATTTTGACAACCCCTATCACTAACTAGAGTTTATCTGATATATTATAACATTTCAATACAATCTATTCAAGTATATTAACTTAAAAATACACGTATTTGCACCATTCTATAACCTAGCCATTCAATTTTGAACTATTTATATCGGTAAACTGATATAAATAGCTTAATATATATTATATCTACAATTAGGCCAATCTTTGATATTATAGTAAAAAGCCAGTCATTTTGACTGGCTTTCTTTTCATTCTAATTGAATCTTAGCTCAATGCGTCATCCATTGAAAGAACTTCGTGGAAGACACGTTGTGTCAATTCAGTTTTTTGTTCTGGAGTGAGGTATTTAGTGTTTACACAGT
>NZ_AJRE01000294.1:0-930 GCF_000296955.1 Streptococcus sp. GMD4S | reverse complement strand
CAAAGTAGTTGAAGTTCGGTTTTTGGATGCCTAGTTCTTTCATGGCATGCAAAATCGCATCCATGTGACCAGGGCTGTTTACAGTTGGGATGAGACCAATGCCTTTGTTTTTAGCATAGTTGATCAAGTCCGTCATTTGACTCTCTGTCAAATGGTTGCCGTTTGGATCCTTGTAGTAGGCATTGGTTCCGTTTTCGAGTGCACGTTTGACATCATCGCTTGCATAGGTTTTGCCATTGGCTTTGATCGTCATGTCGTCCAGCATGAAACGCATGCCATCATTTCCAACTAGTAAATGAAGATCAGTATAACCATAGTGTTTAGCTTTGTCGATGATTTCTTTGAGTTGCTCAGGCGAGAAGTACTTGCGTCCAGCATCAATTGAGATCATTTTTCGTTTAGCCAGTTTTTCATTTACCTGAGCTGCTCGTTCCGTACTAGGAGTGGCTACTGCAGGTGTGGTTACTGCAGGTGTGGCTGCTTCATTTTTCTTTTCTGAAGGAGAGTTTTCTGCAGGAACTTCAGTTGGAGCAGGACTTTCTTTCTCAGTAGTCGGAGTAGGACTAGCATTTTCTGTCACAGCTGGTGCAGTTGTTTCTTCCGTTTTTGGAGCAACTGTATGAGGAGCCTCCGTGTCTTCTTTGATCTCCTCTTTTACAGGTTCTTCAGCCTTTTCTTCCAGTTTTTCTGGGGCCTTGGACTCTCCAGCCTCATTGGGTGTTTGCGGACTCTCCTGGACAGTTTGAACTGTTTCCCCAGCTGTTGGAGTCGGAGTAATCCCGTCGGCAGCTGCGACTTGTGCGCTAAAAGCAAATCCTATAAGTACAGAAGCTGCTCCAACTGCGTATTTACGGATGGAGAAGCGCTGTTTCTTTTCTAGTTTCATGACAAAACCTCCTTGTTATTATCATATATGATAGCGTTTACATA
>NZ_AJRE01000293.1:0-940 GCF_000296955.1 Streptococcus sp. GMD4S | reverse complement strand
GATTGACTTGCGCTCGCTGAAGCGGATTGGCTCGAACTTGCCGACGCAGATTGGCTCGAGCTTACTGAAGCGGATTGGCTAGCACTCACTGAAGCGGATTGACTCGAGCTCACTGACGCTGATTGACTCGAGCTCGCTGATGCAGATTCACTTGCACTTACTGAGGCTGATTGACTAGCACTTACCGAAGCGGACTGACTCGCGCTGGCTGAGGCTGATTGGCTTGCGCTCGTTGAAGCAGATTGGCTGGTGCTTACTGAAGCCGATTGACTCGAACTTGCTGAAGCTGACTGACTTGAGCTCACCGATGCGGATTGACTTGAGCTCATTGACGCTGATTGACTAGCACTCGCTGAGGCGGATTGAATTGAGCTCACTGAAGCGGATTGGCTTGAACTTACCGATGCGGACTGACTTGCACTTACTGAAGCGGATTGGCTGGTGCTTACGGACGCAGACTGGCTGGCGCTTACTGATGCTGACTCACTTGTACTCAATGATGCAGATTGGCTTGAGCTCGCTGAGGCGGATTGGCTTGAGCTTACAGACGCCGATTGGCTGGCACTCAATGAAGCAGATTGACTAGCACTCACTGAAGTTGACTGGCTTGAGCTCACCGATGCGGACTGACTCGAACTTGCTGACGCTGATTGGCTGGAGCTTACTGATGCCGATTCGCTTGAACTTACTGAAGCTGACTGGCTAGCGCTCAATGACGCTGACTGACTCACGCTCGCTGAAGCTGACTCACTTGCACTCGCTGAAGCTGACTGACTTGAGCTAACTGATGCAGATTCGCTGGAGCTTGCAGACGCTGATTGACTGGCACTCAATGAAGCCGATTGACTCGAGCTTGCAGATGCTGACTGGCTGGAGCTTACTGAGGCAGACTGGCTCGCGCTCGCTGAAGCGGATTGGCTGGAGCTTACCGATGCTGATT
>NZ_AJRE01000292.1:0-945 GCF_000296955.1 Streptococcus sp. GMD4S | reverse complement strand
GCATGGGCCTTGATAAATTCAACCTCAACTGGATCCCGCATAAACTTGAAGGCTGCCAACTGACCCGAACCTCCTGCATGAAGTGTAGGAAGGACACTGACGATTTCAAGACCAAACCGCTCTGCCAGCTGACGTTCAACAACGAGGGCACGATTAACATGTTCACAACCTTGAACAGCTAGATGAATTCCTTTTTCCTCTAGGATATCTAGAATGGTCTTCACAATGATTTCCCCAATTTCTTGACTGGATTCCTTGCCAATCTGACCACCTATCACCTCACTAGAAGAAAGGCCCAAAACAAAGATAGCCCCTTGCTTCAAATTGGCCTTTTCTAATACATCTTCAACAATCTGGCTTGTTGCTCTTTGAATGTCTTTTTCCTTCATACTTGATACCTCTTTTGTCATTATCTATCATATCTTTTTTTACTGATTTTATCAAGGCCAACTAATCATTCTGATTTTTAAAAGCAAAACTCCCAGAGTGAACTGGGAGTTAGCTAATTGCTATTTTATTAATGTATATTTCAACTGTTGTCCCTTTTTCGGGTGCAGAATTGATCTTCATCTGATAGTTTTCTCCAAAATGAAGTTTGAGTCGTTGGTCGACATTTTGAAGGCCAACTCCCCCACGTTTGAGCTGACTTTGACTGCTATCACCAGGATTTTGGAAGCCAACGCCATCATCCTCAATGCGGATGACAAGCCCTGTATTCTGTTTCTGAACAGAAACTTTAATATGTCCATGACCTTCCTTCTCCTTAATACCATGGTAAAGGGCATTTTCTACAAGAGGTTGCAACACCAGTTTAGGCAAGACTAAATTATCAAAAGCAGAATCTTCATCAATCTCATACTCCAGCTTATCACCATAGCGTTGTTTCTGGATAAAGAGGTACTGGCGGACATGATTGATTTCATCAGAAAGAGAAATCAAATCCTT
>NZ_AJRE01000291.1:0-949 GCF_000296955.1 Streptococcus sp. GMD4S | reverse complement strand
ACACTAAGTTTACAGGAACTTCAACTTCTCGTAAACCTTGATCTGTTAAAGTAACCTTTCCATTAAAAAACTCTACAAGAGCAGACTTGATATTTTCTTTCTCTTCCTTATCAACATAAATGATGGTATCGATTTGATCTGTAAAGTTTGTATCGATTTCCGTGAGTTTATGTTCTCTAAGAAAATTGCTATATTCTTGATACTGAGCGTAAGACATCTGAATGGCTATGCCAGCTTGCTCTTTGATTTCAATAATGCCTATTTCTTTGACAGCCAAGGCTACACTTCCTGCGTAAGCGCGAATCAAACCACCAGCACCTAACTTAATTCCACCAAAGTAACGAGTAACTACTACGCAGACATTCGTAAGATTATGATTTTCTAAGACGCCAAGCATAGGGACTCCAGCAGTACCACTAGGTTCGCCATCATCACTTGTACGCTTGATCTCACTGCGTTCACCTACAATAAAAGCAGAGCAGTTATGGGTGGCTTTGTAGTGCTCTTTTTTGATAGCAGTGATAAAGTCACGAGCTTCTTCTTCACTATAGACACGCTTTGCGTGACAGATAAAGCGTGATTTTTTGATTTCTTCTTGGACTTGCCCGTTCTCTTTAATTGTTTTAAATTCCATGATTTAATTGTACTAAAAAATTACCTAAAGCGCTAGATTTTTACGAATAAAGAAGTATGAAAGTAAATCCAAATTTCCTCGGTCGCTTGTTTACTGAGAAAGAATTAACAGAAGAAGAACGGCAGATGGCTGAGAAACTTCCAGCAATGAGAAAAGAGAAAGGGAAACTGTTTTGTCAACGTTGTAATAGTAGTATTCTAGAAGAATGGCATTTGCCTATAGGCGCTTACTATTGTAGGGAGTGTTTGCTGATGAAGCGAGTCAGGAGTGATCAAGCTTTGTACTATTTTCCGCAGGAAGATTTTCCTAAGCAAG
>NZ_AJRE01000290.1:0-951 GCF_000296955.1 Streptococcus sp. GMD4S | reverse complement strand
ATGTTTTTCGTACCAGTACCTATGCTCGCCGTATTGGGATGAAGGGAGATGGTCTTGGTTGCCGTACAGCCGCCTACTATATCCCATCAGCCTTTATTAGAGAATATATTGCTCTATGTGTGAAGATGAGATGGCTTTTTATCGCTTTCTATGTTTTGTTGATTTTAGCTCTGATTTTCTCTTATAGAGGTATTTTATGGTAATCAAAAAATCAGCTCTCCATTTTTGCGGAGAGCTGATTTTTATTCTGCAGCTTGTTGCCAACGTTTTGCTAGCTTATGAGACAAGCTAGAAATAGCAAAGTTAAAGATAAAGTAAATCAAGGCAATCAGGATATACAGACTGAAGACCTGCTCTGGTTCGAAATAGCGTCCCATGAGAATTTGGCTAGCGCCAAAGAGTTCTTGTAGGGCGATAACAGAGTAGAGAAGGCTGGTATCCTTAATTACAGTTACAAACTGAGAAATGATGGCTGGCAGCATTTTACGGATTGCTTGTGGGAGAATGATGTAGTAGAGGATTTGGGCTGAAGTGAATCCTTGCGACATTCCTGCTTCGTACTGGCCCTTGTCCACGGCATTGAGGCCACCTCGGATAATCTCAGCCAAGGCTGCTGAGGTAAAGAGGGTAAAGGCGGTAATGCCAGCTGGTGTCGACTTCATCTTGAAAACCAAAAAGATGGTGAAAATCCAGAGAAGGTTGGGAACGTTACGTACAAACTCGATATAAATGCTGGAGATGATCCGTAAAACAGGATTTTTTCCATTTCTCATAACCGCAAGTACCGTCCCGATCAGGGTAGAGAGGACAATGGCAATCAGAGAAATGTAGAGGGTTAAGCCAAATCCTTTAAAGATAAAGACTAGGTTATCTGGGGTCAAAACTTCTAAAATAGATTCCATAGTAACCTCCTAAAGTGAATAGGCTTTTTTGTTGGCTTGCTCCATCTTG
>NZ_AJRE01000289.1:0-970 GCF_000296955.1 Streptococcus sp. GMD4S | reverse complement strand
TTACACAAAAATTCAACAAAAAAGAACAGAGGAAGTCATGGTATCTATACCATTTTTCCTCTGTCTTTTGCTTTTCTTCTGTTACTATAGAATGATTTTATGACTTTCTTATGAAGTCTTCAGGATACTGTGCACGCGCACCTCCGATTAGTTTGGGACGACTTGCAAGAGCCGTTACATGGGCATGCCCAATTTCACGCAGTACAGGGCGAATTGGTACTTGAACATGCTTAACATGCATGCCAATCGCAGTATCTCCGATATCCAATCCAGCATGGGCCTTGATAAATTCAACCTCAACTGGATCCTGCATAAACTTGAAGGCTGCCAACTGACCCGAACCTCCTGCATGAAGTGTAGGAAGGACACTGACGATTTCAAGACCAAACTGCTCTGCCACCTGACGTTCAACGACGAGGGCTCGATTGACATGTTCACAACCTTGAACAGCTAGATGAATTCCTTTTTTCTCTAGGATATCTAGAATGGTCTTCACAATGACTTCCCCAATTTCTTGACTGGATTCCTTGCCAATCTGACCACCTATCACCTCACTAGAAGAAAGACCCAAAACAAAGATGGCTCCTTGCTTCAAATTAGCCTTTTCTAATACATCTTCTACAATCTGGCTTGTTGCTCTTTGAATGTCTTTTTCCTTCATACTTGATACCTCTTTTGTCACTATCTATCATATCTTTTTTTACTGATTTTATCAAGACCAACTAATCATTCTGATTTTTAAAAGTAAAACTCCCAGAGTGAACTGGGAGTTAGCTAATTACTATTTTATTAATGTATATTTCAACTGTCGTCCCTTTTTCGGGTGCAGAATTGATCTTCATCTGATAGTTTTCTCCAAAATGAAGTTTGAGGCGTTGATCAACATTTTGAAGGCCAACTCCCCCACGTTTGAGCTGACTTTGACTGCTATCACCAGGATTTTGGAAGCCAACGCCATCATCCTCAATGC
>NZ_AJRE01000288.1:0-970 GCF_000296955.1 Streptococcus sp. GMD4S | reverse complement strand
CCACGTGAAAAAGTACAGATTTGATTTTCCTTAGTCACACCAAAGAAACCAGGGATGACAAGGACTTCGTTGCTATCAGCCAAGCCTTCAATCTTGTCATAACTAGATGGAATGATGCGTGCGTTTCCTGGTTCACTTGTGACAACAATTCCAGCTTCTCTTGGGTGAACATAGCGTGCATCGATACCGTTTTGGTTAAAGTAGGCTGCAATGAGTTTGGCATTGTTATTTTCTCCAGCCGCTAGGAAGGTATCATAGAGAAATTCATTGTCCTCTATAGGAAGAGTTGCCAAGGCCCGAATGCTTTTAGAGATTTTTTCTAAAACAGCAGGTTTTAACCCAAGTTCACTAACCATAGCGGCATAACGGTCAATGATCCAGCTTTGGCTAGCACTGATGTCATTTCCAGCCACATAGTCACGATAGTATTTGATCAAGGCATCAGTTACCTTGGTATCTTCAGCATTGCGTTTGCCGGGTGCAGAAACGACTACAAAACGGCGTTCTTTATCACTTTTAACGATATTTAAGACTTTTTCTAACTGACCAGCAGAGGCAAGCGAGCTTCCGCCAAATTTTACAACCTTCATAAGGACTCCTCAAGTAAGTATTTTATACGATTATAGCAGAAAGAGGGGCATTTTTCAATGAAGAAAATAACTTCCTATTATAATAGAAGAAAACACTAACTTATTCTGAAAAGCGATAACGATTTAAAAGTAAGAGTGTCAAATTTTACTCACACTCATAAATGATGGGTAAATAATCAGCTGAGACACTTTCCTTTAGTTTTTCCTTGCCTCTTTATCCAAAAAAAGGTATACTTTGATAATAAAACAATTTTATTGCCTTATAAAAGAAAAGGAGAAGCTATGAATCATATCTTATATCAGATCGTAGATGATCTGGCTATCATTACTTTGAATCGTCCCGAAGTGGCAAATGGTTTCCATATCCCAATGTGTGAGGA
>NZ_AJRE01000287.1:0-975 GCF_000296955.1 Streptococcus sp. GMD4S | reverse complement strand
GTACTTTGTGGTGGTTTGACTGCCCTTATCGAAGCAGGTTTTGAAGTCTTGACAGAAGCAGGCTATGCCCCAGAATTGGCTTACTTTGAAGTTCTTCATGAAATGAAATTGATCGTTGACTTGATCTATGAAGGTGGATTCAAGAAAATGCGTCAATCTATCTCAAACACTGCTGAATACGGTGACTATGTATCAGGTCCACGTGTGATTACTGAGCAAGTTAAAGAAAACATGAAAGCTGTTTTGGCAGATATCCAAAATGGAAAATTTGCAAATGACT
This sequence comes from Streptococcus sp. GMD4S, assembly GCF_000296955.1. Taxonomy (NCBI): domain Bacteria; kingdom Bacillati; phylum Bacillota; class Bacilli; order Lactobacillales; family Streptococcaceae; genus Streptococcus; species Streptococcus sp. GMD4S. Next base: position 695 of record NZ_AJRE01000287.1, on the reverse strand, counting down.
TTGTAAATGACTACAAGGCTGGTCGTCCAAAATTAACTGCTTACCGTGAACAAGCAGCTAACCTTGAAATTGAAAAAGTTGGTGCAGAATTGCGTAAAGCAATGCCTTTCGTTGGTAAAAACGACGACGACGCATTCAAAATCTACAATTAATTCTTGTAAAGAGAGACAGAAGGCGAGTTGGGGGTACCTAACTCGTTTTTTATCTTGAAAAGTACTTGAGGAGGAGACAATGCTAAGTGCAAAAGATGTGGTGAGAGCCCACAAAGTTTTGAGTGGTGTAGTAGTTGATACACCACTAGAATATGATCATTATTTATCAGAAAAATACCAAGCAAAGATTTATCTCAAAAAGGAGAATGCGCAACGAGTTCGCTCTTTTAAGATTCGTGGAGCCTATTATGCCATTTCTCAACTATCAAAAGAAGAACGCGAGCGTGGTGTAGTCTGTGCCTCTGCGGGAAATCATGCCCAAGGTGTCGCCTATACTTGTAATGAGATGAAGATTCCTGCAACCATTTTTATGCCCATCACAACACCGCAACAAAAGATTGGGCAGGTTCGCTTTTTCGGTGGAGAGTTCGTGACAATCAAGTTGGTTGGGGATACCTTTGATGCTTCTGCTAAGGCAGCACAAGAATTTACATTGACAGAAAACCGCACCTTTATCGATCCTTTTGATGATGCGCATGTTCA
>NZ_AJRE01000286.1:0-985 GCF_000296955.1 Streptococcus sp. GMD4S | reverse complement strand
GCGGGAAGTAAGAGACGTACATCATAACAGACATGAAGGTCGCTACCCAACCCAAAACTTTCATTTGTTTTTCAGACATTTTCAAAACCTCTTTCATTTTTATGAATCATATTTTATAATCTTTTTTCAAAACAATCAAGTCTTTAAAACTTTTGTTATAAAGATATAAACTATCACAATCTTGTTATAAGAAAGAGGGAACAGAAAAAAGACCGAATTGCTCCGTTCTGTTTACTCAATCAAATATTAGAAAATGAATACTCCTTTTCAATGAATCGATTGATTGATGGTAAATAAGCCGTTAGAAATTATTGACAGTATCGAAATTTTCTAGTAAAATGAATTTTGTTAATACCTAAATGGTGTGTAGTTTTCTATCAACATAGTCAGGAGAAAAGGAACTTATGCTAAAAAAATTTAATGAATTGTCACTGAAAGATAAGGCTTATCTAATTGGCGGTTTGAGCTTATTAGTCATTGTGATCTCATTTGGTCTACTCAATCGTCAAACAGTAACTGTCAGTCTTGTCTTTACACAACTATCTGCTCCCTTGATTTTGGTGATTTTTACTTGTCTAGTAATCGGGATCATTGCTGGTAGTGCTATTGGTATTAGCTATCACCATAACAAGACTCAAGATCTGAGAAGCCGCATTGCTGAAGCAGAAGCGACTATCAATATAAAAGACAGGGAGCTTGTCCAGTACGAGGAACAGGTGCAACAATTAAAACAGGAAGCCAAACAATAAGTGTAGAAATCATAACCACCCGTGAAAACGGGTGGTTTTTTGTCTCGCACCTAACGGAGCGAGACGGACTGAAAGTCGCATAAATACAAAAAAGATCGAATTGCTCCGATCTTTTTAAGTTTCACTCCAAGAATGTTTAGATAAAAAATTTGATAATAGAATTACCTACTTCATACGATAAAAATCAATCACTAGACCAGCAGGCCCTTTAACTAATAAGGACTCTGTTCCCCAAT
>NZ_AJRE01000285.1:0-996 GCF_000296955.1 Streptococcus sp. GMD4S | reverse complement strand
CACCAGCCAAATGGCTACGCAGGGATGGAAGAAAAGGTTCGCAAGTATCTCTTTAAAATTTTGATTGATTAAAAGAATCAGGAGGAGCAAACATGGCACAAAAAGGAGTAAACCTTATCAAGGCAGCATTTGATACAGATAATTTTCTCATGCGTTTCAGTGAGAAGGTCTTGGATATTGTGACAGTCAATCTTCTTTTTGTCGTCTCTTGTTTGCCCATCGTGACGATTGGAGTGGCGAAAATCAGCCTTTATGAGACCATGTTTGAGATTAAGAGAAGCAGACGGGTACCAGTCTTTAGAACTTATCTAAGAGCTTTCAAGCAAAATCTGAAACTGGGGCTTCAGTTAGGTCTGTTAGAGTTGGGCATTGTGTCATTAAGCCTTCTAGACCTCTATCTCTTCTGGGGTCAGACAGCTTTGCCTTTCCAGATTGTGAAAGCTATTTGTTTGGGGATTCTCATCTTCCTCACTCTGGTGATGCTGGCTAGTTATCCCATTGCTGCGCGCTATGATTTGTCTTGGAAAGAAGTGTTGCAAAAAGGGCTTATCCTAGCAAGTTTTAACTTTCCATGGTTCTTCCTCATGTTAGCCACTCTCTTTCTCATTGTGATGGTTCTTTATCTATCCGCCTTCACTCTCCTTTTGGGTGGGTCAGCCTTTATCCTCTTTGGTTTTGGTTTGCTAGTCTTTCTCCAAGCAGGTTTGATGGAGAAAATCTTCGCCAAATACCAGTAGGATGGCTTGTTTCTGAAACTACTTTCAATCGTTACAGTTTCTAAAATACAAGTAGAAACTAAAATCTAAGTGTATACAAGATATTGAAAGCGATTTTCACAAGGTGTATACTAAACTTGTAAAAATAGAACTGCTCTCAGCAGAAAAAAAGAAATCTTAGGAGAAAATCTATGTCAGATTTGAAAAAATACGAAGGTGTCATTCCAGCCTTCTACGCATGTTATGATGATCAAGGAGAAGTCAGTCCAGAGCGTACGCG
>NZ_AJRE01000284.1:0-1001 GCF_000296955.1 Streptococcus sp. GMD4S | reverse complement strand
CTGGGTGCTGGATCCGTAAGCGAGCCACCTCCTGCAAATCCACTGGTAAATTTTCCAAACCCATTCTATCTTTGATTTTACTGATATTATTGATAGTCTTCATGCTGGCAGAAACTGTCCGAGCGATATTAGCTGTCTCGGCATTATTGGCTCGATTGAGATCGTTACGAGTTTCACGCAAAATCTTGACGCGCTCAAAGTTATCACGCGCCTGCATAGCCCCAATCACGATCAAGAAATCCATGATGTCCTCTGCACGCTGGAGATAGGTAACTGCACCTTTCTTTCGCTCAATAACCTTGGCATCCAACAAAAACTGCTGAAGGAGAGAGGCTAGTCCATGGGCGTGGTCCAGATATACAGAACTGATCTCCAACTGGTACTTGCCAGACTCCGGATCTCGGATGCTACCATTTGCCAGAAAGGCCCCACATAAGTAAGCACGACCAGCCTCTTCATCTGCTAAGATATCGGGATCAATACCCGTCTCCAAACCAAAGAAGGAATCCGCAAGTCGCAAATCAGCTAAAAGCTCCTGCACCCTCTCATCTGTATAGACCGTATAGACACGATTCTTGCGAAGATTGCTTCTCTGATGGTGTCGAATCTCAGACTTAATCTCATAAAAATGGAGAAAGGACTCATAGAGATGCCGAGCCAACTTGGCATTTTCAGTCACAACAGACAAGGTCAGGCCAGAAGTCGAGAGACCGATGCTACCAGACATCTTGATAATGGCCGATAGTTCATAACGACTGAGATGGTGTTGACCAAGAATTTCTTCTTTTACTGCTACTGTGAAACTCATTTTCTCACCTGTATAATGCGCATCAATTCATCTACAATCAAATCGCCATCATGGAAGGCTCCTCCATTTTCCAAACGAAGGAAGTTGGATGAAATCACACGAGGGACCTGCTTGCAAAGACCAGCAAAATCATGCTCTACCTGAACCAAATATTCATCAAAACGGTTGGTATCCATGTATTCTCTAGGAACCT
>NZ_AJRE01000283.1:0-1002 GCF_000296955.1 Streptococcus sp. GMD4S | reverse complement strand
TCTGCGATGGCTTGGATATTGACACTGTGAAGCGCACGAAGAGCATTGAGCAAATCTTTTAAAGAACCATATTTATTGTTCTTGCTCATCGCCATATCGTAGCGGTCTTCAAAGGCATAACCATTCTGAATGATAGAATCTAAGAAAGTACCGTCTTGGCTAGATACATACTGAGGTGGTAGCTCAAATGAAGTTACTCCCCATTCCTTGAAGAGGTTGACATTTTTAGCAATGACTTTATTAGTATATTGGTCATCGCGGGTTGCAAAGTCTTGGAAGTTAGAAAATCCTTCGTAAATCAACTGAGAATCAAGGGCTGCGCTAGATTCGTAGACCTGACCACTAGCGTTTTTCTTCTTGCTTGCTGTTGTACGAGCATCCTGATCTGCCTTAGCGCCAACTGGTACCCAAACAGCCAGATATCCAGAAACCTGTACATTGCTGTAGCCTGCAATATCATTCATATCAAAGGTTAAAATACCATTAGCATCTGTCTTCTTCCAGAGCGATTGCGGCACTTCTTCGTCAGTTAGATAACGGGAAATACCATCTTTGGTCGTCAAAAGCACAGGGCGATAGTATTGATTCTTGTGGGCTGCTCCCATATTGACTTGCAGTTTATCCCATTCGTTCAGTTTCAGGTTAGGGTTGTTAGAAGCAATAACAGCCATCCCTTGAGTACGAGTTTCTGCTGTTCCTTCATCTGTTGCTTCATTGGCACCAGTACCGTAGCGCACAGAAGTCAAAATACCATTGTAAGACCATTTATCAGCCTCACGAGGTACACCCATATATGTGACTTTCATGTCTTGTCCACCTGCTACATACTTAATACGAGCACGCAACAAGGCATCGATAGCATCGTGGTAAGGAGATTTTTTCTCCATGTATTGACCATCATCGGTATAGAGGTCACCATAGTAGACCCGAGTGATAGAGTCTTTATTGGAGAGCATGAGGGCATGGGCAGTTGGGATGTTGAACTGCGTATACTTCTTGTCT
>NZ_AJRE01000282.1:0-1006 GCF_000296955.1 Streptococcus sp. GMD4S | reverse complement strand
GCTGACTCACTCGCACTTACAGAAGCGGATTGGCTTGAACTTACAGATGCAGATTCGCTTGAACTTACAGATGCTGATTGGCTTGCACTCAATGAAGCTGACTGGCTCGAACTTACTGAAGCGGATTGGCTTGCACTCGCTGAAGCTGACTGACTCGAGCTCAATGATGCAGACTGGCTCGAGCTGACTGAAGCTGACTCACTCGCACTTACAGAAGCGGATTGGCTCGCGCTCGCTGAGGCTGACTCACTTGCACTCGCTGAAGCTGACTGACTTGAGCTAACTGATGCAGATTTGCTTGAGCTGGCTGAGGCGGATTCGCTTGTGCTTACTGAAGCGGATTGACTAGAGCTCAATGATGCAGACTGGCTCGAGCTGACTGAAGCTGACTCACTCGCACTTACAGAAGCGGATTGGCTGGCACTCACTGAAGCGGATTGACTAGAGCTCACTGACGCTGATTGACTCGAGCTCGCTGATGCAGATTCACTTGCACTTACTGAGGCGGATTGACTTGCACTTGCAGATGCTGATTGGCTGGAGCTTGTAGATGCAGACTGACTTGCACTCACTGAAGCGGATTGACTAGCACTTACCGAGGCTGATTGGCTGGAGCTTGTAGATGCAGACTGACTTGCACTCACTGAAGCGGATTGACTTGCACTTACTGAGGCTGATTCACTTGTGCTTACTGAGGCAGACTGACTAGCACTTACCGAAGCTGACTGGCTGGCACTCAATGATGCAGATTGACTAGAGCTTACTGAGGCAGACTGACTTGCACTTGCAGATGCTGATTGACTTGCGCTCGTTGAAGCTGATTGGCTAGCGCTCGCGAAGGCGGATTGACTGGCACTCAATGAAGCGGATTGACTGGCACTTACTGATGCGGATTGGCTCGAGCTTACGGATGCTGATTGACTTGAGCTTACGGACGCTGACTGGCTAGCACTTGCAGATGCTGATTGGCTCGAACTTGCTGAGGCAGATTGGCTGGCACTCAATG
>NZ_AJRE01000281.1:0-1007 GCF_000296955.1 Streptococcus sp. GMD4S | reverse complement strand
ACTATAATCAAATCTTTTGCATTTGTCAATAGGTTTTAGAAAATTATTTAAAATTTTTCTATTTTTTTACTTACCGTTTACCGAAATTATCTAAAAATAGCATGAAAACGATCTTTTTATGTATGATAATTCACAAGAACATCAAATGAATTTTTTTACATGTAAAATAACATTTTTAGTCTATTATTTTAATTTTTTGACCTTAATACTACTCTTTTCTTTATATTTGTGGTAAAATCAAAATTGGAGAAAGAGAATCGAGGTAAAATTTATGGCTATTCCTAAATACCAATATATTAAAGATGAATTAAAAAACAAAATCATCTCTGGTCAATTTGCAAGTGGAGATAAATTTTATACAGAAGCCGAATTGATCGCGATGTACGATGTGAGTTCAATCACAGTTGTTCGTGCCTTAAATGACCTTGCTAAAGACGGCTACATTGTCCGCCAACAAGGTAAAGGTACTTTCGTTTCACGTGCCCGCAAGCACAAACTCGTTGAGTTTTCAGATGTCGAAATCTTTGAAACAAAAGACGATAAAGTTACTGTCCTTTCTATCGAGCGCGGAAACAAACTTGAATATTTAGATAAACTTGGACTACGTGGAGATCAATTCTACTATAAGATTGAACGTATTCGTCAGACAAACGATGTGACATACATCTACCACACATCTTATATTCCTGAGCAATACATCAATGCCAACTATCCAAATCTTGACTATTATAGCTCTATCTATACACGTTTCAAATTGGATTACCGCATTCACATGAGTGATGAACATTTTGAGGAAATCAACGAAATCGCATTCCCAACACCAGAGCATGCTGCTTCTGTACTCGGAATCGATACACAATTCCCAACTGTCTTCCAAACGAAGACTACAAAACTTGAGGCCACTGGCCAAGTCCTTGCCTATAGTGAAACTTATAAGCGAGCAGACTACTACAAAATCAAATTCATCTCATGTAACCGAGGTCATTAAGAAAAAGCCTGAGCCTAGC
>NZ_AJRE01000280.1:0-1015 GCF_000296955.1 Streptococcus sp. GMD4S | reverse complement strand
TTCCACCAAACCTTCAAAAAGAAGGCTTTTTCTACTTTCTTTTCAGAAACCATTTCAAAAGATGGTTTGTCGGAAGTGAGATAGCCCTGACCGACCAAATCCTGATCATCATAGGTTAGAGTACCAACAACCTTGCCTTCTTCCAATGGAGCCATTTCTGATGTTGATTTCGGTGTGAATTGGAGAGTAGGTGTAGTACCGCTTCCGATGCGTTGGACGATGGAAATGTCTGACTTAGCGACAGCTGTCACATTATCTTCCTTACCATCAAGAACTGTTACTTTACTATCGTTGTATGCTTCACTTTTCTGAACAACAGTTTTTAAGGCAAAGTTTGCAGAAATATAATCTAAAAGTGCAGAAGTAGCAGTAAAACGTGCATAAGGGTTGGTATCTTGTTGATCTGCATTCAAAACAACCGTAATAATACGCATCCCTTTCTCAACAGTTGTTCCAACGAATGAAGCACCAGCTTTATCAGTAGTACCTGTCTTTAGTCCATCAATACCACCACGATAGGCAGGCATTCCCTCCAACATATAGTTGGTTGAGTGGATTTCAAGTCCTGCAAATGTAGAAGTTGGTTTTTTGGTGATTTCCAAAACTTGAGGATAATCTCGGATGAGGTTACGAGCGACGATTGCAACGTCGTAGGCACTCAACTTGTTTTCATCGTCTTTTTTAGAACCAGGATAGATATTATCGCCAAGTGTCTCATTATTTAAACCAGTTGTGTTTACAATAGTTGCATCTTGAATTCCCCATTCAAGAAGTTTAGCCCTCATTTTGTCTACAAAGTCTTTCTCAGAACCAGCAATCTTTTCTGCTAGTGCAATCGCAGCGCTGTTCGCGCTGGATACCATTGTAGCCTCTAATAGCTGTTCAACAGTATAATTTCGGGCTTCCATAGGGACGTTACTCGCCTCAGAATTAGTTGTAAGTTTGTAAGGATAGTCCGAAATATCAACAGGTGTAGATAGGCTGATAGTTCCTTGTTCCAGAGCTTCATAGACCA
>NZ_AJRE01000279.1:0-1023 GCF_000296955.1 Streptococcus sp. GMD4S | reverse complement strand
GTGCCGATTCAAGCAGCTATTGGACACAAAATTGTGGCTCGTACGGATATCAAGGCCCTTCGTAAAAACGTACTTGCCAAGTGTTATGGTGGTGACGTTTCGCGTAAACGCAAACTCCTTGAAAAACAAAAAGCTGGTAAGAAACGCATGAAAGCTATCGGATCAGTAGAAGTACCACAAGAAGCCTTCCTTAGCGTCTTAAGCATGGATGAAGAATAGAAATAAAAAAACTCTTGAAGATTTTTCAAGAGTTTTTGCTTTAAATGTGAGCTATAAAATCGTAAACTAACTGAATCGATTAGGTTAGAATTTGACAGAAGTCCTTATTTTTCTTATAATGCAGATGGAAAGGTGGTAGGATGAAAAGATTATTAATTTTAGGTACTGTAGTTACTATTAGTGCTTTTTTAGCTTCATGCTCCAATAAATCGCAAACAGCAACCGAAGAAAGTTCGACTGCGGTTGTTAGGTCTTCTAGCAGTCAGGAAACAAGTAGCTCTAGCTCTGCTGTTTCTGAAGCGAAAAAGGAAGAGACGCAAATCATCGGTTCGAATGAATATGGTTTTGTCAAGGTACCCAAATCATGGGTTCAATTCCATGAAGTAGAAGGTGGAAATGATATACAGTATAGTGATGGAACAGATATCAACATTGTTACGCTGAATACCTTCAAGGCTGAGCAGTTCAATATCAGCGAAGAAGAATATGCTAAACTGGATGTTGTGAATGTCTCATCTAGTATTTTAACTTCCAAAGAACAAAGCTCTGATTTCAGTAAGGTTTGGGGCTCCAAATCGACCATTGGAGGCTATGAAGCCTATGTTGTCAATGCAATTGCTAAGTCAGGGAAATACCTCGTTACCTGGGTTTTCCGATCAAATGATGGTAAAATCCGCTATGTTTCACTTGAAGGGGATGGGGAAACTTTAAAAACAATCTTACCGATGGTTGAAAGTAGCTGGTCAACTACTAAAGCTGAATAAATGAAAAAAAGAAGATCCTTGGTCTTCTTTTTATTTTTTT
>NZ_AJRE01000278.1:0-1028 GCF_000296955.1 Streptococcus sp. GMD4S | reverse complement strand
GATTTACTAAATGGGGAGTTCAAGACTCAGACGATCCTAACTATGTAAACTGGCGTATCCGTGTTAACCGCTATGCAAAATCTTACACAGGGGTTAAACTCGAAGATACTATTCCAGAAGGACAAGTTCTTGCAAGTGAAATTACTGGTTACTACTTTACTGAGTGGAACAAAGCTGAAGCTCGTCCAAGACTAGAAGCTGCCCATATCAACGTTGTTGATGGAAATCACTTTACAATCACTCCAAACGGTGATGGTACAATGGACGGACAAGGTCTCTATATTCTATATAAAACTCGTCTAACTGCTCCAGTTGACAATGCAACTAAAAAAGCATTTAACGATGTAAAAGCGACAACCGATCAAGAAACATTTGATGTTCATGGATTTGCTGCTTTGACAACTACAGAAGGTATCGGTTCAGGTGCGAAGTCTGATGAGGTTGAATTCCAAGTTAAGAAAAAACTTGAAGGAAAAACTCTTGAGGCAGATGCATTTACTTTCCAATTGATTGCTCCAGATGGTTCTGTAACTGAAGCTAAAAACGATGCTGAAGGAAATGTTAAATTCCCAGCAGTTAAATTCTCTAATGAAGGTACATTCAAATACCAAATTAAAGAAGTAAATGACAACAAACCTGGCTATACATACGATGATTCAGTACTTGAAGCAGAAGTTACTGTAGCAAACGTGTATGGTCAAAAGATTGCAAGTGTTAAATATAAAGATTCTAAGAAAGAATTTACAAACACATACGCTGCTAAAGAAGCAAAACTTCAACTTGAAGCTAAGAAAGTCTTGAACGGTAAAGCTATCGAGGCTGGCCAATTTGAATTTGAGTTGAAAGAAAATGGAACAGTTCTCCACACTGTTTCAAACGATGCAAACGGTAAGATTCAATTCCCAGAACTTACCTTCACAAAAGAAGAAACTCGTACATTCACTATCTCTGAAAAAGCAGGTGATGTAGCCGGAGTTGAATACGATCCAAATGCTTATGAAGTAACAGTAGTCGTTAAAGATAACGGC
>NZ_AJRE01000277.1:0-1032 GCF_000296955.1 Streptococcus sp. GMD4S | reverse complement strand
CTTGATACCAGCGTGGAATAATCTCTTCTGCTGTTCCCGCTTCGTAATGAGTATTGTCAAACCCCATTTTTTTAGCATTTCGCTTGGCATCTTCAATAGCTTCTGGAATAATATCCATTCCTCTGAGACTCTTGACCTTATTTGCAAAGGCAAATCCAATCGTCCCAACACCGCAATAGGCATCGATCAGATGATCCTCTTTGCTGACATCCAGAGCCTTAACTGCTTCACTATAGAGAATTTCTGTCTGCTCAGGATTAAGCTGATAAAAAGCTCGGGGCGAGAGAGAAAACTCATAGTCGAGTACTCCTTCTTGAATACTCTCTTGACCCCAGATAATTTCCGTCTTTTCACCATAGATTTCACTTGTTTTTGCTGTGTTTGTATTGACTGCAACCGTGACGACTTCTGGAAAATCTTTAACTAAGTCTTTTACCAGCTGGGTTAAATTAAGCTGACGATTCGTAACAATGATTATCTGAACTTGTCCTGTTTTTCTTGCTCGACGTACCATGATAGTGCGAACACCAAGCGTTTTTCTCTCATCTGTAATTGGAATTTGGTGGTAAGTAAGAAGTTCAGCTAGGCGATTCGCAATCACTTGGGTTTCCTTATCTTGCACCAAACAGTCTTTCAACTCTACGAGATAATGAGAGTTTTGTGCATACAAACCTGCCTTGACCTGATTTTTAAATTTCCGAGTCTGGAATTGAAGCTTAGCACGGTAGTACTTTGGTTCCTGCATTCCGATAGTTGGACGGATTTCATAGTTTTCATATCCCGCAGGGGCAAATTTTTTCAGGGCTTGGTGGAGCAGATCCGTCTTGAACTCTAACTGTTTATCATAGTGGAGGTGCATGATTTGGCAACCACCACATTCATTATAAATCGTACAAGCCGGTACGACTCGAAATTTAGACTTCTTATTAACCTTTAGTAATTTGGCTTCAACAAAGTTACGTTTAATAGAAGTAATCTGACAATAGATATCTTCTCCTTTGAGGGCGCCTGGCACAAAAACGAGGGTTTTCT
>NZ_AJRE01000276.1:0-1037 GCF_000296955.1 Streptococcus sp. GMD4S | reverse complement strand
GAAATCGCAGGTGCCCAAATCAAGATCTACAAGGGCGATAAGGCAGAAGGTACAGCTGTAGAAAGCTGGACATCCGAAGCTGGTAAATCTAAAGAATTGAGCTTAGCACCAGGTACATACACTTTCCATGAGGAAGCAGCCCCAACTGGTTACCTCAAAGTGACGGATATCACTTTTAAAGTTAACTATGACGGAACAGTTAAAGTTACCAATGTTGGTACCAAGGATGCTAAAGGTGAGGACAATACAGTTGTAACTGACGGTTCAACTATTAAAGTCACCGATAAAGACGATGACCTTCCACGTAAGATTACCTTCAGTAAGGTTAGCCTTGGTGGTACAGAAATCGCAGGTGCTCAAATCAAGATCTACAAGGGCGACAAGGCAGAAGGTACAGCCGTAGAAAGCTGGACTTCCGAAGCTGGTAAGTCTAAAGATCTCAACTTGGCTCCAGGCACTTACACCTTCCATGAGGAAGCCGCTCCAACCGGTTACCTCAAAGTAACGGACATCACTTTCCAAGTCAAAACTGACGGCACAGTGGCAGTGACCAACGTTGGTGAAAAAGACTCTAAGGGTGAAGAGAACAAGGTCGTAACCAACGGCTCAACTGTTACAGTAACGGATAAAGACGATGATAGTCCAAAAGCCATTACTTTCAGTAAAGTTAACCTTGGTGGTACAGAAATCGCAGGTGCTCAAATCAAGATCTACAAGGGCGACAAAGCAGAAGGTACAGCCGTAGAAAGCTGGACATCTGAAGCTGGTAAGTCTAAAGATCTCAACTTGGCTCCAGGCACTTACACCTTCCATGAGGAAGCAGCCCCAACTGGTTACCTCAAAGTAACGGACATCACTTTCCAAGTCAAACATGACGGCACAGTGGAAGTGACCAATGTTGGTGAAAAAGACTCTAAGGGTGAAGAAAACAAAGTTGCCACAAACGGTTCAACTGTAACTGTAACTGATAAAGATGATGACCTTCCACGTAAGATCACCTTCAGCAAGGTTAGCCTTGGTGGAACAGAAATCGCAGG
>NZ_AJRE01000275.1:0-1038 GCF_000296955.1 Streptococcus sp. GMD4S | reverse complement strand
CTCGCAACATCATCTTCTTGCCAAACAACAAAAATATCTTTATGGCAGCTCAGTCTGCGGCTGAAGTGCTTGAACAACCTGCTGTTGTTGTAGAAGCACGTACAATTCCTCAAGGGTTGACCAGTCTTCTTGCCTTTGATCCAAGCAAATCAATCGAAGAAAACAAAGAACGTATGACTGCAGCCCTTGGTGATGTCGTAAGTGGTAGTGTAACAACAGCCGTTCGTGACACGACTATCGATGGTTTGGAAATTCATGAAAATGACAATCTTGGTATGGTAGATGGTAAGATCCTCGTATCAAACCCTGACATGCACCAAACTTTGACTAAAACATTGAAACATATGTTGGATGAAGATAGTGAAATCGTGACTTTCTATGTCGGTGAAGATGGAAGCGAAGAACTTGCCAATGAAATTGCCCAAGAAATCGCAGAAGAATTCGAAGATGTTGAAGTAGAGATTCACCAAGGTCAACAACCTGTATATCCATATCTTTTCAGTGTGGAATAAAATTTAATAGATAAAAAAGAAAGTTGATTTTACAGCTTTCTTTTTTTATGACATTTGTCATATTTCCTAGTGACAGAAGCATCTAGCTCCGCCAATTTCAAAAGTCTATAATTGAAGTATGAAATGGAGAAAGAAGAAATGAAAAATAAAATGATTGTCGCAGTGAGTTTAGTAGCAGCAGGAGTTATGACCTATCTCATGTTTTCAGGATTGGACGAAGGTTTCTACCATTTTCCTTGGGAGCTCTTTGCTGGCTTTGGAATGATGTCTTGGCTTGTCAGAGAAGGTTTGAAATTAGTCAGAGAAGTGAAAAAGGAGTTTGAGGAATGAAAAAAACAATCACCTATCTTTTTATCGGCCTGTCACTCTTGGTATGGTTAGTGGAAATGTTTACTGGTTGGTTTGACCAAACCTTGCTTCGCCAATTCATTCGTGGTTCTTGGGGTTTTGGATTTATGATTTTCGTTGTTTTCCCTATGGGAATGAAGTGGTTGAAAGGAGAATCTCATGACTGTGATTAAAGTTG
>NZ_AJRE01000274.1:0-1043 GCF_000296955.1 Streptococcus sp. GMD4S | reverse complement strand
GATTTACTAAATGGGGAGTTCAAGACTCAGACGATCCTAACTATGTAAACTGGCGTATCCGTGTTAACCGCTATGCAAAATCTTACACTGGTGTTAATATCCAAGATACTATTCCAGATGGGCAAGTTCTTGCAAGTGAAATCACTGGTTACTACTTCCCAGACTGGGAAAATGGTTACGGAAGAACAAAATTGGATAGTGCTCATGTCCAAGTAACAGATAAGAACCATTTCTCAATTACACCTAACGGTGATGGAACTCTTGATCATAAAGGTTTGTTCATCCTATACCGTACTCGTTTGACTAAACCAGTTGACCAAGTTACTAAACGTGTACTAAATAACGTGTCGGTAACTACAAACGAGGAAGCTCAACCGATTGATTTTGAAGGTTTTGCACCAATTACCACAACAGATGGTATTGGTGGAGGCGCCAAATCGGATGAGGTAGCTTTAGAAGTAACTAAGAAACTTGAAGGTAAAACTCTTGAAAAAGATGCATTTAGTTTCCAACTTCTAGATGACAAAGGTAGTGTTTTACAAACTGTCAAAAATGATGAGAATGGTAAAGTGAAGTTCGAGGCAATCAAATACAAAGAAGCAGGAACTTTTAACTATACCATTAAAGAAGTTAATGATAACAAACCTGGATACACTTATGATGCGAATGTCCTTAAAGCGACTGTAACAGTAGAAGATGTTTTGGGTGAAAAATTAGCGAGCGTCAAATTTGAAGATTCTAAGAAAGAATTTACAAACTCATACGCGGCTAAAGAAGCAAAACTTCAACTTGAAGCTAAGAAAGTGTTGAAGGGTAAAGCTATTGAGGCTGACCAATTTGAATTTGAGTTGAAAGAAAAAGAAAGTGACAAGGTCGTTGCGACAGCTAAAAACGATGCAAACGGTAAGATTCAATTCCCAAAACTTACGCTCACAGAAGAAAAAACTTATACATACACTATCTCTGAAAAAGCAGGTGATGTAGCCGGAGTTGAATACGATCCAAATGCTTATGAAGTAACAGTAGTCGTTAAAGATAACGGC
>NZ_AJRE01000273.1:0-1056 GCF_000296955.1 Streptococcus sp. GMD4S | reverse complement strand
GGAAATCAACGTTATCAGACAGCTAGAGAAGAATTGGAAGGTTTGCTCGAATCTGTCCGTGAAAAAGATCCTAAAGCTGAGTTGATTGCCCAAGCAGAAACTTTGTTGGCTTCAGAGATGCCAACTCCACAAGCTTTTGCGGAAATGAAAGAGAAGCTAAATAAGAAACTAGCTCCTGCAGAAGAAAGTCACCATGTTGGAAGCGTGGATCCAAATGAAGTGGCTCCAACGGTTGAGGCACTCCCTGAACTAGTTATTGAAACTGAAACAACAGCCTATGAACGTCAGGAGCGACCAAACGCCGAATTTCTCAAAGGACAACGCCGTGTTGTGCAAGCTGGAGTTGAAGGTCAAGTTCGTCGTTTTGTAGAAGTAGATACCAAAGACAAACGCACTCTTCGTTCGACTGAGGTAGTCAAGGAAGCAATCCCAGAAATCACAGAAGTAGGAACAAAAGTTCTATCAAGCAACCAACCAGCTGAAGGTGTGAAAGATTTAGTTCTAGAAACTCCGAAACTGGAAATTGAAGAGGGGACAGTTTCCTTCGAACATCAGGAACGACCAAATGCAGCCTTTCTCAAAGGACAACGTCAGCTAGTACAAGTAGGAGTGGAAGGACAAGTTCGCCAATTTGTAGAAGTTGATGCTCAGGGCAAACGCACCCTTCGTTCGACTGAAGTTCTCAAGGAAGCGATCCCAGAAATCACAGAAGTTGGAACGAAAGAAGAGCAAGTCTCACAAACAAGGGATCAAGCGCTTTTAGCAACGCCAGCAAAAGTTGAAGAAACAAGCAAACAACTGCCGAATACTGGTGCAGAAACAGATGCTAGTCTAGTAGCGCTGGGACTTCTCGGACTAATGAGTGGCTACGGTTTGCTCTCTAGAAAGGGGAGAGAAAACTAATCAGATTTACGAATCTTGGATTTTCTTATAAAAATAAAAAAACAAGGTTTGACTGTAGATTAGTCAGACCTTGTTTTTAGTTTTGAAATTGAAGAGTAAATTTGAAGCTAGATTTTTGTTATTCAATTCCTTGGATAAATTTTTGGAAACGAT
>NZ_AJRE01000272.1:0-1056 GCF_000296955.1 Streptococcus sp. GMD4S | reverse complement strand
AGGCTACTGTCGGTTGCACTTCTTCCAGTTCGTCTAGTGCGATTCGCTCTTTGAGCGGTGGCAACCATGGCTGTGGTACTGGAGGAATCTCTTGTTCTTCACACAAGAGCTGGATATGGTGCACTATCGCATCCAACTCTGTCGGAACTTCCTTGATCTCATCCACATCTTCTAAGCCCGATAGGTCTTCATTCAAGATCTCATATTGGCCCAATTCATTGATAAGGTAGATGGTGTGGTCCTCAATCCCCATATCGTCCTTGTCCGGCTGGTAATCTGCCCCTGACCAGGCTGACTGGAAGAGCTCATAGACTTCGTTATTCCCGACCTGTAGATAGGCACGTCCTGTCTGGGTAATCTCGGCCGCGTCCGGTGTATGAAGCATTTCATTGGAGTCCGAACGGTCTGCCACCTTAAGGGCGATCTTGAAGCGTGAGTTAGACCAGATCTGGTCATCCACCACACCAGATGGTTTCTGAGTAGCTAGGATCAAGTGGACCCCGAGGGAACGTCCGACACGCGCGATGGATACCAGCTCCTTGATAAAGTCTGGCTGGTTGACCTTGAGCTCTGCGAACTCATCTGAGATGAGAAAGAGGTGAGGGAGCGGTTCTGTCGCTTCTCCGTTTTTAAATTTCTTCTGGTATTGATTGATATGGTTGACTTCGAACTCTCCAAAGAGTCGTTCACGACGATGGATCTCCGCATTAATCGAAGCCAGAGCCCGCATAGATTGGGCACCATCCAAGTTGGTAATCGTCCCCAAGAGGTGAGGCAGGTTTTTAAAGAGATTGGCCATCCCACCACCCTTATAGTCAATCAGCAAGAAAGCCACATCATGAGGGTGGAAGTTAACAGCGAGGGATAGGATATAGGATTGGATAGTTTCCGACTTCCCTGAACCAGTCGTCCCTGCGATCAAACCATGAGGTCCATGGGCTTTTTCATGTAGATTGAGCTGAACCAGGTCATCCTGACCACGCAGACCAATTGGCACAGCCAAACTCTTGTAAGGTGCGTTCTTTTTCCAACGGCTCGATACCTGCAAATCCTCAA
>NZ_AJRE01000271.1:0-1062 GCF_000296955.1 Streptococcus sp. GMD4S | reverse complement strand
AAGTAAATTCGTTAAAAGAGTTAAAGTATATCATAAGCAATCATATAGAGTTAAGTACTCGAGAGAAGATGAATATCCACTATTCACTCTTTCTCCCTAGGGGTGGTTTATCTGAACTCTACTATATGGACGCTAATCTTGAACGGATGATGTCTGTAAATAATCAACTTTCCTATTCTATTGATACAATCGAAAAGTTTTTAATGGCTGATTGATACTGTGAATAGTAATGTCAAATAATAGGGTCAATAACAGTATATATAAGAACTGTAAAAAGTGGTTTAGATAGCCACTTTTTGCTATAATAGAAGCAGTAAAAACGAAGGAATAGTAAACGATGGCAAGACCAGAACTTTCTCTTTATGAACCATTGTATACACTAAAGGAAGTTGATCAAAATATCTGGATAGCAGATGGTGACTTGATACAAATGGATATGAAGGTCTTCAAACTACCTTTTCAGACACGTATGACAGTGATAAAGTTAAACGATGGAAAACTCTGGATTCATTCTCCTATTGCGCCAAATGAGGAGCTCTTTACTGAACTGGACGCTTTGGGCAAAGTTGCTTACCTAATTTCACCCAATAAGATTCACTACGCCTATATTGCAGATTGGAAAAAAAGATATCCTTATGCACAAGCATGGTCTAGTCCAGGAGTTGAAGAGAGAGCAAAAAGTCAGAATGTCATGGTGGAATTTGATGCTCCTTTAACTGATAAGGCACCTGACTTATGGTCTGATGAGATTGATCAACTTATTTTTAAGGGAAGTTCTGTCATCGAAGAGGTCGTGTTTTTTCATAAATCGACTAAAACACTCATTGTAACGGACCTTATAGAGAATTTTGAACCAGAAAAGATAGCTAGTCCAATCCGAAGAAAAATTTATCGTTTAGCCCGTGTAACAGTCCCTGATGGGCAAACTCCTATCGATTATAGGATGACTTTTTTTAGAAGACAAATAGAGGCAAAGGTTTCCTTTTCCCGTATGTTAAACTGGAAACCGGATAAGATCATTCTTGCACATGGTTTATGCTTTTTTAAAAATGGTACGGATGA
>NZ_AJRE01000270.1:0-1065 GCF_000296955.1 Streptococcus sp. GMD4S | reverse complement strand
GCTCCTCCTGATTCTTTTAATCAATCAAAATTTTAAAGAGATACTTGCGAACCTTTTCTTCCATCCCTGCGTAGCCATTTGGCTGGTGAGGTTCTCCTGGGAAGAAAATCGCAAAATTGTGATAACCCAGCAAGAGTGGGTATTTTTCATGACAATGGACAAAGCCAATGTCACTCGCTTCGTCGAATGCTACTGCCTCATCTTTGATACGTGAACCGTAGCTCGAATATTCATGTCCTTCTACCAGCAAATGCAAGTCTGCATAGTTCTTATGATGCTCAAATTGATCATTTTCAGCTTGATTGAGGACATTTTCCTGCACAACTAGAAAGACCTTGTCCCCGTCAATCTCATACTTGCCGAGTTCGAAAGAATCCTTACGGTGCTGGTAGAGATAGTCGATAGCCTTATCTAGATTGGGATGGATTCCCTTGTAAAAGGCGATGTTTTTCAAATCGTCAAAAATCATACTGTTTCCTTCGTTTCTGATAATTACTAGTTTTCAGTTCCGAATTATCCTTTCTCTATTTCCCAGTAATAGTGCGGACGGAAGCAAATTCCTAATTTTTGAGCCTTTTGCTCTTTCATCGTCAGTCTCAAAAATTCCGTCTAAGATAAGCGTTAATTGCTTATCTTAGATACCACTAAAGCGGGAAATAGTTGCCATAAAACGAACCTACTCTAACTAGTATCATGAAAAGAGTTCATTCTTAAGTTTATAAGTGTCTGACAAAACTTCACGAAGCAACTGCACACTCTCCATTTTGTAGACACTTATAACTCTATATTCTCTTATACTCAATGAAAATCGAAGAACAAACTAGGAAGCCAACCGCAGGCAATACTTAAGTATGGCAAGGTGATACTAAAGTAGTTTGAATTCGATTTTCGCAAGGTCTTAACCTTTGACAGCTCCCATAGTGATCCCTTGAGTGAAGGATTTTTGGAAGACAAGGAAGACGGTTACGATTGGCACGGCTGCAAGAGCTGCACCTGCCATGATCAAACCATAGTTGGTTGCCATTTCGGCCTGCATGGTCGCAACCCCGAGTGAGATGGTCAAGT
>NZ_AJRE01000269.1:0-1068 GCF_000296955.1 Streptococcus sp. GMD4S | reverse complement strand
GCCCAACAAACTAGTCAACTGTAGTTTCTTTTTCACTCCCATTTCCTTCCTGGTAAATCTTTGATAACTTTAATACGTGGAGTAGGTTTTTCTCCATCTCTGCATATTCCAAGGTTTCCACCCCTTTTCGGGCAATCACGACAAAATCAACATGCTCTACTAAACTCCCTTTTACACTTTGTAGAATGTGCCGGATTCGTCTCTTGATTTGATTTCTGGTAACTGCATTCCCCAGCTTTTTGCTGACGGACAGTCCTACTCGAAAATGGTTTTGCTGGTTTTCCAATTGGTAGACAACAAATTTTCGATTGGCAAAACTTGTTCCGTCCTTGAAAATCGCCTTAAAATCTTTCTCTCTTTTTACACGAAAGCTTTTCTTCAAAACTCAACTCCATCTATTAAATTACTACTATTATACCATATTTTTTGAAAAAGCCAATAACAGCAAGGTTTTAGACATTTTCTACATAAAAAAAGCTGGAAAATCTCTTTCCCAACTTCTTTTTACAATCAAATTTTACGTGTATTTACTTATTTTTTCAAGCGCTCAACATCGCGTGCAATCACCAATTCTTCATCTGTTGGAATAACCAAGACACGGATTTTCGCTGCGTCAGTTGAGATGTCTCCCGTTACGCCAAAGACGTTCTTTTCTGGATCCACATCACAACCAAACCAAGAGATACCTGAAATGACATCCTCACGAACCAAAGCTGCATTTTCACCGATACCTGCTGTGAAGATAATCGCATCTGCTCCATTTAGGACTGCAAGGTATTGACCGATATGTTTTTGGATACGATCAACATAGATTTCATAAGCCAAAGTCGCATCATGGTCTCCTGCTTCCATAGCAGCAATCACATCACGCATATCGCTTGACTGACCAGAAACTCCCATGAGCCCTGATTCACGATTGAGAACGCGACTAATATCTTCTGGGGTATTAAAATCCTCTGTATATTGCATGAGATAAGGGATGATAGCAGGGTCAATATCTCCTGTACGAGTTCCCATCATCACACCTCCAAGTGGTGTGAATCCCATAGAAGTATCCACAGACTTCCC
>NZ_AJRE01000268.1:0-1068 GCF_000296955.1 Streptococcus sp. GMD4S | reverse complement strand
TTTCACTATCTATTCTATCATGAAAGAAAAAAATAGTAAACGCTTCCGACGTCTACTATTTCTTTTGTTCTTTTGTCTTTCTATCTCGTCTTATGATTAGGATGATAACGACAAGGAGTAAAATAACAATAATCAAGAGAAGAAAGGCAAGGATATAAATCCAATGCGTTGGTAGCCCTTGGTCAAAATAGCGTGTTCCTACTGCTTCCCCACTTTTATCCTGGGATGCTTTTAGTGGTGCATCCGTTATTTTAGCTAAGAGGATATGCCGTCCGTTGGTAATGTTAAGGAAACAGGTGCTTAACAAAACAATCTTGTCCGTTGAGGTCAAGGAAACATCTCGCTTGTACTTGGATTTACTTAGCAGATATTGATAGTAAGCCTGGTGTTCCTCATCGTTGGAACTCAAAGTCCGGTAAATCTCCGTGTCATAGGCATCCACTTCTAAAATCCCAAATATCTCCAGACCACGTTCACGACCATTGTAGTAGATAGAACCATAGCGATGCTTTTCAAAAAAATCTTGATCCGCAAATTTTTGAATCTCCCCAAACATAGCTCCAGAAGCCATGGAGTGACCATAAATGATGGTGTTAAAGTCGGTAAAGTTGGGGTTAAAACGATAGTCTAGGAATATAGAGCCTGACACAGTATAATCGCCAAAAGCATTGCGATCAAGGTATTTGACATTGTCCTGACTCTGCAAGAGGGGATAGTCTACCTTGGTCCCATCGAGGCTAATCCAACCACAGACTTCCTTGTTCAGGTGCTGCAAGGTTTCAAAGCCCGTACTGCTGGCATCCTTTTCAATGGGATTATAATGATCGTAGTCACTCGCAAGAACTCTATCAGCTGCATAAAGACAGAAAAAAGCTAGAAAGAGGGATAGAATGACCTTTATGGTTTTGTGACTTGTACTTGTTTTCATATTTCCTTCTTTCTCCTTTCTAGCCTTGAAAATAAAAGAGCAAGAGAGGCTGTCCCTTTCTCTTTTATTGGTAGTTTAGTCAGTAATGGTATCTGCTCCTTCTTCCTTTGCTTCTCTTCTACGACGCAAGATCAAATAGA
>NZ_AJRE01000267.1:0-1069 GCF_000296955.1 Streptococcus sp. GMD4S | reverse complement strand
TATGAATCAACTCTCTACCCCAGTTTTTATCAGGGAGATGGTGAGTGATTCCTACCATCAAATCACCAAACTGACGATGAACTTGCATAGGTTGATCGTGGAGGTCTTCGATTTCTTTAGGGCTAATTTCTTCTAAGATGTACTGACTTTGGCGCAGGAGATAACGATGACTCACTTTTGTAGGATCTAACTTACGATGTAGGCCTCGCCAGAGACTATTCTCCCAATTCCCCAGCACTCTTGCAGTGATGGGCAAGCTAGCTAAGAGGTCCAATATCCTTCTACGCCCTGTTCCTGGCATCAGAATATCTCCCAAAAGCCAGTACTCATCTACCTCTGCCGCTCTTGCATCAGCCAGAACAGCTTCCAAAGCTGTCGTATTTCCATGTATGTCTGAAAGAACTGCTATTTTGGTCATTCTTTCTCCTCATTTCCTCTTACTTCTTCTGTTAGTATTATAGCAGAAATGCCATAAAATAGAGTCGTTTCTGCTCTCCTAGAAAACTTGGAAAATCACTCCTTTCTTGCTATAATATAAGTAAAGAGAATCCTCATTTATAGCAAGATACTCTTCAGTAGCACTCTTTTAACAAGGATTGGAGGACTATTGCCATGAAAAAATATCTTAAGTATATCCCATACTACCTTGTCATTTTCTTCTTTTACTGGCCCCTCTATGAGCTATTCTTACTACTCATCACTGACCCATATACACTGAAGGAACTGTACATTAACAACATCATCCTCTTTTCACCTTTAGCAACCTTCATCGTATCCCTTCTTTATAGCTACCGGTTTCATTTCTCACTTTGGTGGTTGCTGGGTATTGGACTGCTCTATTGCTTTACCATCATCACCTTTGGTGAGTTCATTCTTCTTTATCTCGTAGCCTATGAAATCTTCGCCCTACTTGGTATGGCATCAGGTAGAGGTCTTAGCCATCTTACAAACAAGCAGAAAAGTAAAAAAATAGGATAAAAGCCTTGAAAATTCTCGCAATCATGCTATAATAATGCATAGAGACAAGTCACTTAGTCCCTTTCTACTAGAGAGTGCGTGGTTGCTGGAA
>NZ_AJRE01000266.1:0-1085 GCF_000296955.1 Streptococcus sp. GMD4S | reverse complement strand
GAGCTGTATTTTCCTCTACCAGGCTCTTGAGATTTTTCTTGATGGCTTCCACATCGGCCAAGGTCACCAGTAACTGTTGGGAAAAATCATCCAGCGCGTCAAATAATTCTTTTTTGTCCATAAACCAGCCCTTTCCTTTCTTTATCCTTCATTGAGTTTATATTTCTTTCAAGACCAGATATTCCATAGCATTTTGAAAGCTGACATTAGCCTGCCACATTTTTCTAGCTTCTAGTAAATCTTGTAGAATCTGTCGAATCCTTGCTTGCAAGAGATCCTGCCCACAGAGGACTTCGAGGATTCGCAAGACCTGATCTTGTTTTTCCTTGTCATCTACCAAGCTGGCTAATTTCGCAACTTGCAAATAACTCTCTTTTTTCTTAGCTAATAACCAGGTCAGCAGGCGTTCGCTCTCATCCACCAAGGTCCAAAAACTAGCCTGATTGACCAACTTTTCAGCTTCAGCACGTGATTGACAAAACTGGGCTAAGAGAGTTGCTTTTTTCTTGACCAGACCTGCTTGTTCTAATTGATGGATGAGCTTTTCTTCTTGCTTTTTAAAATGGAAAATCTGGGTCCGACTACAATTAGGTACAGGTAAGAAAGTCCTTGCTTTAGCACCAGATAACGGCGAACGTTATTTGTCTACAGCACTCTATGAATTTGAAGTGTAACCTCCTAAATACACTTAGCCCTTATTAAAGGGCTTTTTGTTTACTCATACAGAATCTACTCTCTAGACCAAAAGAAAAAGGAAGCAATTTGCTTCCTTTTCTATTAGTTATTCAAGGCTGCTGCCATTGTAGCTGCAACTTCTGCTTCAAAGTCGTTTGCAGCTTTCTCGATACCTTCACCAACTTCAAAGCGAGCGAACTCAACTACTGAAGCATTTACTGATTCAAGGTAAGCTTCAACTGTCTTGCTGTCATCCATGATGTATACTTGTGCAAGAAGTGTGTATGCTTGGTCAACTTTGGTGTTGTCAAGCATGAAGCGGTCCATTTTACCTGGGATGATTTTGTCCCAGATTTTTTCTGGTTTGCCTTCTGCAGCCAACTCAGCTTTGATATCAGCTTCAGCTTGAG
>NZ_AJRE01000265.1:0-1089 GCF_000296955.1 Streptococcus sp. GMD4S | reverse complement strand
TCTTTACCAAAACGCACGAACCTGTCGGATCCAAGGCGCTACAAGAGTCTATCAATTCTAGTAGTGCTACCATTCGTAATGACATGGCGGCTCTAGAGAAGCAGGGTTTGCTTGAGAAGGCTCATACCTCAAGCGGTCGGATGCCAAGTGTCGCGGGATTTCAGTACTATGTAAAACACTCGCTTGCTTTTGACAGACTGGCTGAAAATGAGGTATACGAGATTGTCAAAGCCTTTGATCAGGAGTTCTTCAAACTGGAGGATATTCTGCAAGAGGCCGCCAATCTACTAACATACTTGAGTGGCTGTACGGTAGTAGCACTGGATGTTGAGCCGAGTAGACAGCGCCTGACGGCCTTCGATATTGTCGTTCTAGGACAACATACTGCTCTTGCAGTTTTCACCCTAGACGAGTCCCGAACGGTTACTAGTCAATTTCTGATTCCAAGGAACTTCTTGCAGGAAGATTTGCTGAAACTGAAAAGCATCATTCAGGAACGTTTTCTCGGTCACACTGTTCTGGACATTCATTACAAGATTCGGACGGAGATTCCGCAGATTATCCAACGTTACTTCACAACTACGGACAATGTTATGGATCTCTTTGAACACATTTTTAAAGAAATGTTCAACGAAAACATTGTAATGTCGGGCAAGGTCAATCTCTTGAATTTTGCCAATCTAGCAGCCTATCAGTTCTTTGACCAACCGCAAAAAGTGGCTCTGGAGATTCGTGAAGGTCTGCATGAAGATCAAATGCAAAATGTCCGTGTTGCAGACAGTCAGGAATCCTGTCTAGCTGATTTGGCGGTGATTAGCAGTAAGTTCCTCATTCCTTATCGAGGTTTTGGAATTCTAGCGATTATCGGTCCAGTCAATCTAGATTATCAGCAATTGGTCAACCAAGTCAATGTGGTCAATCGTGTTTTGACCATGAAGTTGACAGATTTTTATCGCTACCTCAGCAGTAATCATTACGAAGTAAATTAATTTTGAAATCATTAAAGGAGGCGAAAATGGCCCAAGATAAAAAAAACGAAGAAATGAAAGAAGAGGAAGTTGTGGAAACAACTGAAGAAACAACTCCTGA
>NZ_AJRE01000264.1:0-1095 GCF_000296955.1 Streptococcus sp. GMD4S | reverse complement strand
TCAAGGTAGCACGCGCAGCCTCTAGGTATTCAGCCTGGTCCTTGCTAAAGAGCGTACCTGGGAAGAGACCAACTAGATGGGAAACGTGACGGTGGTGATTTTCAATCCCTTCATTTGTGAATTGAGGATTGTCCTCCTCGTACCATTCCTTGATGCGTCCCTCTTTGTTGATGTGAAGCGGTTTGAGTTTGTCAAATTTAGCCTTGACCTCTGTGACTAAGTCTTGGTCGACATTCAGATGGTTGGCGACTTCCATGTAGTCGTGGAATAACTGCCAGACTAGCGATTGGTCAAAGGTATTTCCGATGGTAATGGTCCCGTGTTCAGGTGAGTAGGATGGAGAAGACACCCAACGGTCACTGGCCTTGTCATAGTGCAAGAAGGAGTTCCAGAACTTGGCAGTCTCCTTGAGCATTGGGTAAATCTTTTCTTTGAGATAAGTCTCATCCTTGGTGAATTTGTAGTAATCATAGACGTTTTGCATCATCCAAGCGTTAGCTGCTGGAGACCAACCCCAATAGTAATTCCAACCAGGAGTAGTCCAGCCAAATGGTGTTGCCTGGGTGTGGACCAGCCAACCATTTTCTTGTCCGTCTTTGGATTCGATGCCAGCGTATTCCTTGGCAGCGATACGACCATAGTAGCGCATGTCGTCAATGTAATTGATCATTGGCTTGGCTGTTTCAGCAAGGTTGCTCATGTAGGCTGGCCAATAGTTCATTTGCAAATTGACATTGAGGTGGTAGTCGGCGTTCCAAGGTGGATTGTCTACAGCATTCCAGACTCCTTGTAGGTTGGCAGGAAGAGCATCTGTCCGATCACGAGACGAACTGATGAGTAAATAACGTCCGTATTGGAAGAAGAGTTCTTCCAATTTTTGCCCTTTTTCTGGGTTATAGCCTTGAAGGGCCTCTTTAGTCGTTTGAGCAGTCTTGTTTCCGCCTAGATTTAGTTTAACGCGGTTAAAGAGTCTTTGATAGTCCTTGATATGGGCCTTTTTAAGTGTTTCGTAGTCTTTGGCCTTAGCTGCTTCGACAATCCCTTTAACTGTTTTTTCGAGGTCAATGTCTTTTCGATAGTTGGTTTTTGGATTCT
>NZ_AJRE01000263.1:0-1100 GCF_000296955.1 Streptococcus sp. GMD4S | reverse complement strand
AGAAGACTAGGAGGAAGGAAATGTCTGAAAAATTAGTAGAAATTAAAGATTTAGAAATTTCCTTCGGTGAAGGAAGTAAGAAGTTTGTCGCGGTTAAAAACGCCAACTTCTTTATCAACAAGGGAGAAACCTTCTCTCTTGTAGGTGAGTCTGGTAGTGGGAAAACAACCATTGGTCGTGCTATTATTGGTCTAAATAATACTAGTAAAGGTGAAATCATCTTTGATGGTCATAAAATTAATGGGAAAAAATCTCATAAGGAATCATCAGACTTGATCCGTCGCATCCAGATGATTTTCCAGGACCCTGCAGCCAGCTTGAATGAGCGTGCAACAGTTGACTATATCATCTCTGAAGGTCTTTACAACTATCACTTGTTTAAAGATGAAGAAGATCGAAAAGAAAAAGTTCAAAAGATGATTCATGAAGTTGGACTTTTGAAAGAACACTTGACCCGTTACCCACACGAGTTTTCTGGTGGTCAACGCCAGCGTATCGGGATTGCCCGTGCTCTTGTGATGGAACCTGATTTCGTTATTGCGGATGAGCCAATTTCAGCCTTGGACGTATCAGTGCGTGCGCAAGTCTTGAACTTGCTCAAAAGAGGTTCTGGTGGAGGCGAACATCGACAAGGTCAAAACGTTCTTCTATTTTCTCGAGATAGTCTAGATTGGCTTCCTTGTCTGGGTTCCAAAATTCCCCAAAAACATAGAAATCTTGACCGTATTTTTCCTTCATATCACGAA
Source organism: Streptococcus sp. GMD4S (assembly GCF_000296955.1). Taxonomy (NCBI): domain Bacteria; kingdom Bacillati; phylum Bacillota; class Bacilli; order Lactobacillales; family Streptococcaceae; genus Streptococcus; species Streptococcus sp. GMD4S. The sequence goes on along the minus strand of NZ_AJRE01000263.1, from coordinate 354 downwards.
TGAAATTGCCCATAAAGAAGGAGTCGATGTGCTTAACGGCATCCAAACGGAAACCAGCTACACCAGTCGTTTCCATGAACCAGTCAGCCCAGTCATAGATGTTTTGGATGACTTCAGGGTGCTTAAAGTCTAGGTCGGCATACATGAGGTAGTCGTAGTTACCGTTTTCGTTATCGACCAATTCCTCGTTGGCCCAACCTTTATTGTCTCCTTGGATCAGGTAAATACCAGACTTACGGCGTTTGGCATCGTAGTCTGTACCTGTAAAGTGGTACCAGTGCCAGTGGAAGTCATTGTAGGTATCTTGGCGACCATCGAAAGTAAAGTGAGTCCAGCCATTGATAGTAAAGGGCT
>NZ_AJRE01000262.1:0-1101 GCF_000296955.1 Streptococcus sp. GMD4S | reverse complement strand
CCAGAAGAATTTTCGATGTCAGCCGTTGACATGTCCATGATTGACCATATTCCAGATATGATCGAAAACGGTGTAGACAGTCTCAAGATTGAAGGTCGTATGAAGTCGATCCACTATGTTTCAACTGTGACCAACTGTTACAAGGCGGCTGTAGATGCTTATCTCGAAAGTCCCGAGAAATTTGAAGCCATCAAACAGGACTTGGTAGACGAGATGTGGAAGGTTGCCCAACGTGAATTGGCAACAGGTTTCTACTACGGTACACCGTCTGAAAACGAACAGTTGTTTGGCGCTCGTCGTAAAATTCCTGAATACAAGTTTGTCGCTGAAGTGGTTTCGTATGATGATGCGACTCAAACGGCAACCATTCGTCAACGGAATGTTATCAATGAAGGAGACCAAGTTGAGTTTTACGGACCAGGTTTCCGACATTTTGAAACTTATATCGAAGATCTTCATGATGCCAAGGGCAATAAAATAGACCGTGCTCCAAATCCAATGGAACTCTTGACAATCAAGGTTCCACAACCTGTTCAAGTAGGGGATATGGTCCGCGCTCTCAAGGAAGGGCTCATCAACCTCTATAAGGAAGACGGGACAAGTGTTACAGTTCGTGCCTAGATAAGGAAAAGGGAATGATACAAGCTCAAGGTTTATTGGTAGATGATGAAAGCAGATGTGTTCATTATCATAGTGAAAAGGATATTGTTTCACTCCAATGTTATGAATGCAAAAAATACTACGCATGCTATCAGTGTCACAATACTATGGAGACACATGTTTTTTCTCCCTATCCCTTGGCGCTTTTTGAGGATCGACCAATCTTATGTGGGGGTTGTAAGAGGACAATGACTTTCCAAGAATACCAAAAACAGATGGCTTGTCCTTACTGCAGTGCACCATTTAATCCAGGTTGTAAACAACACTATTCCTACTATTTTAAATAAAATGAATCGATCCAAGTTCTTAACTTGGATTTTTCAGTTTGTTTCAGAAAATAGAGTAAAATCAAGAAAAATTCGCAATCTAAAATGGAAAAACTTTCTATAGAATGGGGTAAAAACAGCAAAAATAGAAATAAATCATATGAAACGCTTTCAA
>NZ_AJRE01000261.1:0-1103 GCF_000296955.1 Streptococcus sp. GMD4S | reverse complement strand
TTGACAAGGAGAGTTTTGTACAGGAAATAAGGGATTACTATGAATTGTATCCAGATATCTATACTGACGGACATGGTGGCTGGGAACCTCATTTTATTCTTATAGGTGAGATAGAACAGATTATAGATTAAATGGATATGCTATATTTGATATTATTTACATAGAAAGGACAAAATTTTTATAAGAAGAATTGATTTTTTTATTTTTTGAAAATATATGAATGAACTAATATTATATTCATTCAATAATATAATAAAGGAGATTTTATCATGGACAAACAAGGAGTTAAAAAAATGAATGGATTAGGTATTACAGGAATTTCTCTTGCCATTATTGGTATTTTGATCATTATTTGGGGAGCTACACTACAACAGGTTGATTTATCAAACCCTGATTTTATGTCCTTTGCGACTGGAGGTATGATTTTGCTGGCTATAGGGTTATGTATGATTGCCGGCTTACCTGTTATTTTAAAAATTGCGGGTATTTGGTTGGTGGCATTGACTACCATGATTTATATTTACAGCCTACCTAATACTGATTTGCTTATCAAACTGATTGGCTTTATTCCTGTTATCGCACTGGCTACTTGGCTATCTTTTAAATTTTGGAAATGAGGAAAATAATGAAAAGAGGTAAAAAATGTTGATAATTATTATATCTATTCTGGTGGCTATATGCCTTATTTCTTGGGGTGTAATAACCTATCTTGGACGTAGTCAAGCTTTGTCTTTAAAATCCATTGAAAATTTCAATGGGGACCTTTACTTAATACATTTGACGAAACCTACTAATATGACATGGAAAGCAGGGGCTTATGCCAAGTTTACACTCCCTGATACTTCTTCTACTACTAATAAAAACGAAGCTAAGGGAGAGCAAACCAGTCGATGGCTAACTATTGCCTCCACACCTGATGAAGATGAGATTCTCATTTTGACTCATAATAGTGGTAGCAACTTTAAGAACACCTTGACACATTTACCGGCTGGCAGTGAGATTGAGATGAGTTGGCTGGATTCCTCTTTGACTGTTAAAGATACGAATCAGCCACTAGTTTTCTTTGCATCTGATGTTGGTATTTCTGCTCTACGCCCCCTTAT
>NZ_AJRE01000260.1:0-1122 GCF_000296955.1 Streptococcus sp. GMD4S | reverse complement strand
GCTTCTACCCTCTCTTTCATTTTTATAGCAAATGCGCTTCGCGCTTGTCAAAACTTTGCTTAGCAAGGTCAACCAAACGCTCGATTAGTTCTGGGTAGCTGATTCCCATATTGTCCCAAAGTAGTGGATACATAGACCACTGGGTAAAACCTGGCATGGTATTAAGCTCATTTAGGAAAATCTCGCCCTTATCTGTATAGAAGAAATCACAACGAGACAGACCGAGGCCACCAATCGCACGGAAGGCTGTTTCAGCATTTCGACGCATGACAGCTACCACATCATCACTAATCTTGGCTGGGATGTCCATGGTAATCTTGTTATCGATGTATTTGGCATCATAGTCATAAAAGGCAACATCCTTAACCACTTCACCAGGAAGCGTGCTCTTGACATCGTAGTTGCCCAAGAGACCAACCTCGATTTCACGGGCATTTACCCCTTGCTCTACTAAGACACGGCTGTCATATTGGAAGGCAAGTTCCAAAGCTTGACGGAGTTCTTCTTGGTTTTCAGACTTAGAAATACCGACACTTGAACCCATATTTGACGGCTTCGTGAAGACTGGATAAGTCAGTTTTTCTTCAACTTCAGCGATTTTAGCAGTCACATCATCGCCTTCAACGATGGCCACATAAGGTACTTGGGCAATCCCAGCAGACTCCAAGACACGCTTGGTCGTAATTTTATCCATGGCAAGGCTGGATGACAAGATATTACAACCAACATAAGGCATTTTCAAAACTTCTAAGAATCCTTGAACTGAACCATCTTCTCCCATCGGACCATGAAGAACTGGAAAGACCACTGCACCTTCTTCATAGATGGCACTTGGCGCTATTTTCTTGTCCCAGTCAATAGTCGCATTGGTCATGAGACGATCCTCTTGACCTGGGGTCTGGCTAAATTCCTGTGTTTTGATAAAGTCACCTGACTGGCTGATGAAGAAAGTATTGACGGTGAAACGGTCGTAGTTGACCGCACGCATAACACTTTCAGCTGAAAGGACAGAGACTTCACGCTCTGCACTACGTCCACCGTATAAAAGAATAATCGTTTGTTTCATATTGCTTGTCCTAATTCTAATAGAATACTCGTTCTTTAGTATATCATATTTGCTTC
>NZ_AJRE01000259.1:0-1130 GCF_000296955.1 Streptococcus sp. GMD4S | reverse complement strand
TATGGTAGGATTTGGTGGGAAAATTGACAATAAAAAGAATGATCAGTATTGGGATGGAAATAAATGGAGACTTTTTAGACCATACTGGCCCTATGAACGGATGACAAAATACTATGATGGCGTTTCACCATGGGATGATGCTAACACGATTTTAGGATGGAGTAACAATGCTCGTGCTGCTAAAACAGCGGTATACAACATGAGTATTGCAGGAGGTAATTCCATTGGTACTGAGTCAGGTATTGGTACCGGGACCAATATTGGGGCTGGATTAACCTTGGCCAACCAGTTAATGGGAAGTGCAAGATCTAATGCTAAGAAAGTCGTTATTTTGCTTTCAGATGGCTTTGCGAATATGGTCTACGATGCCAATGGTTACACTATATATAACTACAATAACGAAGATCCTAATATCGAAACAGCTCCCCAGTGGTTTTGGGATAGATTAAATAATAATCTAAATAGTCTATCATATAGCTTGGCTCCAACACTTGATGGTTTCTATTCGATTAAATTTCGTTATTCAAACAATGTCGACAGTATTACCAGTCTGCAATATTATATGAGGCAACATAATGCCTCCATTCCAAATGAAATATTCTCTGCAAATGATGAAGACCAGTTACAAGACAGTTTCAAAGATATTACTGATAAGATTCTGCCACTGGGAATCCACCACGTGACCATCAAGGATGTTCTTTCTAAGTATGTCCAGCTATTACCAAACGGATCGTCAGAGTTTCGTGTCGTTAAAGAGAAAGATGGTAGCAGTGAAACATTAAGCAACGAGCAAGTAACTTTTGAAACCAAGACAAGTTCAGAAGGTTTAGTGGAGGTTACAGCTAATTTTTCTCCTAATTATTCCTTGGAAGATGGCGCTAGATATGTACTAAAATTTAAAGTTACATCTAGTCAAGATGCTTTGGATGCCATTGCTGGTGATAAAAAACTAGAGGCTGGTGATGCTGAAGGTTCTGATGTCAATAAACTCTACTCCAATAAAGGTGCCAGTGTCACCTATTCCTATGGAATAGGCACCTCTCAAACCAAGACCAAAGAATACTCTGACAACCCAACCTTTAAGCCTTCAGATCCATTAACGGTACCAGTGGAAGTTGAATGGCAAGGTG
>NZ_AJRE01000258.1:0-1139 GCF_000296955.1 Streptococcus sp. GMD4S | reverse complement strand
ATGTCATACACTGCACAACTTGTACGTACTCTTGAATACTTTGCAAAAATCGCTAAATAATTCTTGAGTCGATAAAAGCAAGGCCTTCCGGTCTTGCTTTTTCTATTTTTAGATAAAACAAAATGGATGATAGTGTCATCCATTTTGTTTTAATTCTGTTTCGAAAGTATCCGAGAGGGCAGTAAAACTCAATTGTTCTAAGGTGAGTGGATGGGTAAAGGAAAGTCGAAAGGCGTGGAGCATAAGCCGATTTGTCTTTGATTTACTATTATAGAGAGGATCGCCTAGGATAGGGTGCTTATGGTGAGAAAGGTGAACACGGATTTGATGCGTTCGACCGGTCTTTAGTTTGCAACGGACAAGGGTAGTCTGATTTGGAAATTGCTTTAGTCGGCTTACCTGGGTTTCGGCATGTTGCCCCTTTTTGGGATCTACCACTCGTTTTCTGCGATCGTGTCGATCACGACCAATTTTATCTCGGAAGATAAGTTCTTTGTTCCCCACTTGCCCCTTTACGAGTGCCCAGTACTCGCGAGCAATTTCCTTCTTCTCCAACAAACGATTGAGAATGGGTAGGATAAAAGGATTTTTAGCAAAAAGCACTAAACCGCTTGTTTCCATATCCAGGCGATGAACGACATAGCAGGTTTGACCAATGTAGGCAGAGACATGGTTGAGAAGGGCAATTTCATCAGGTTGATTTCCATGAGTTTTCATTCCCTCTGGCTTGTTAACGATAATGAGATGTTGGTCTTGATAAACCTCTTGAACGAGGTCTGGATTTCCCCAAAGGATTTCTTTTTTGGGATAATCTTCCTCGTCAAAAGTCAACTGGCAAACGTCTCCTGGTTTGACCATCTCGTTCCAGTGAACTTCTTTGTGGTTAATTAAGATGTTCTTTTTTGTTCTCAAGAAATGGCGGATCTTTCTAGGGATGAGGAGTTGTTCCTCTAGGAATTGTTTGACCGTCATTTGAGGCAAGGATTCGGGTAATGTAAATGTGAATTGCATACAGATATTGTAACAAAAAAAGCCCTATTTGGATAGGGAATAGCTAAATTCTTGAGTTCCTATGGTGAAGATGATAAAATAAACGCATGAAATTAGATAAATTATTTGAGAAGTTTCTTTCTCTCTTT
>NZ_AJRE01000257.1:0-1148 GCF_000296955.1 Streptococcus sp. GMD4S | reverse complement strand
TCATCTTCGCTAATCTGACCATCAATAGCAGTCGCAATTTCAATGGCCATAATATACATAGCTCGTTTATCAACAGTGAGAAGGTCAAGGTGGGTAGAAGCAATTCTTAAACATTCACCTTTCTCACGAAAATCCGACATCATTGCATCTTCGTAATCTAGCTGTATATATTCTGACTTATGGGATAAAAAATCATATTTTATCCCTTCCTTTATTTGGACACTCCTCCATCTAACATCATGAGTTTCCTTGTCTAATTCTAAGTGAATAGAAAGTTTATCGATTGGTAAATCTAGATACCCAGCATACGATAAATCTGGCTCTATTCCATCTTTTTTCTCAAACCACATCCTTTTCGCTAGTTCCATGTAATCAAATGGAATTTCTTTGGTGTAATCGCCTTTGATGTATAGTCTCACTCGTCTTCCTCGCTAATCTGACCATCAATTGCAGAAGCTACCTCGACTGCCATGATATACATAGCTCGTTTATCAACCGTTAAAATATCCGTATGTGTCGTAGCAATCCTAAGGTTTTCTCCACGTTCTCTCCCATCAGTAATAAAATCATTTTCAAATTCCAATTGAATGTTTTCATCAGAAAACGAAGTCCAAGGATTGCTCTTATCGTATGGTATATGATTCCATCGTTTATCATTAAATCGCCATTTATCAAATTGAACTCCAAAAAAGAAATCATCCTGTAACATAGCATCATCACCAACATTGGAGAAACTTATTTTCTTGCCATTCCGTTCCTTAAACCACATCTTCCAAACAAGCTCTCTAGTTGTGAAGTCTATTTTTTTCGTAAAATCACTTTTGATATATAGTCTCATAAATCTGAGATATCGCCTCCATGTGCTAGTATATATTCTTTTCGACGATTGGCTTCTTCCTCCCAAAGAGGGTCGTCTACCACATCCATCGTTTGAATTTCAGTCAAACTTAGTTCATTTGCTTCTTCAAAAGTTAGAGATAGAATAGCCTCGTGCTTTTTCCTAAACTCCTCGACTGTTAGCCATGTCTTCTTATTATCCTCGCTAATTTGCCCATCAATCACCTTTGCAATCTCAAGCGCCATAATGTACATAGCTCGTTTATCAACTGTCAAAACTTCTAGATGGGTGGTTAAAATACGGAGATAGT
>NZ_AJRE01000256.1:0-1155 GCF_000296955.1 Streptococcus sp. GMD4S | reverse complement strand
AAGGTTAATGTCTTTTTCCCGAATGTAAACTTATATCGATTTAGATTTGCCATAAAATTCACCTCACGATATTATACCAAATTTCGCTAACTTTGTCAGTTTTTACCAATTCTCCTGCTTTTGTGGTACAATAGAGACTATGGCAAGTATCACACTCACACCAAGTGAACAGGAAATTCAGAGCTTTTTAAGTCAGTATCAGAAGGCTCTCAGTCCTAGTAAAAATCCTTATATTCGCTATTTTTTGAGACTGCCTCAGGCAACGGTTTCCATCTATACTTCTGGAAAAGTCCTCCTTCAGGGCGAAGCTGCTGAGCAGTACGCCAGTTTCTTTGGCTATCAAGTTGTAGAGGAAACCAGTGGACAAGATTTCCCTATGATTGGGACTGATGAGGTGGGAAATGGTTCCTACTTTGGTGGGCTGGCTGTTGTGGCTTCCTTCGTGACACCTGACCAGCACGACTTCTTGCGAAAACTCGGTGTGGGGGATTCCAAGACTCTGACAGACCAAAAGATTCGTCAGATTGCCCCTATCCTCAAGGAAAAAATCCAGCACCAAGCGCTCCTCCTTTCACCGAGCAAGTACAACGAAGTTATCGGAGAGCGTTACAATGCTGTTTCTGTAAAGGTTGCCCTTCACAATCAGGCTATCTTTCTCCTGCTTCAAAAAGGAGTCCAGCCAGAAAAAATCGTGATTGATGCTTTTACAAGCCCTAAAAACTATGACAAGTACTTGGCGCAAGAAGCCAACCGTTTTCCAAACAAAATTAGCTTAGAAGAAAAAGCCGAGGGAAAATACCTGGCTGTTGCAGTTAGCTCCATCATTGCGCGTGATCTCTTCCTCGAAAACTTGGAAAATCTTGGACGAGAACTGGGCTACCAACTGCCAAGTGGCGCTGGAACTGCATCTGATAAGGTTGCAAGCAAAATCCTTCAAGCCTATGGTATGAAGGGACTTCATTTCTGCGCCAAACTGCATTTTAAAAACACTGAAAAAGCCAAAACACTTCTAGAAAGGTAAATTATGAATTTGTTTAAAACATTTCTAAAAGAATGGGGAGTTTTCTTCCTGATTATCGCACTGGTCGGTCTTAGCCGTATCTTTCTTTGGAGCAATGTCCGTGTAGAAGGACACTCGATGGACCCTACCCTAGC
>NZ_AJRE01000255.1:0-1162 GCF_000296955.1 Streptococcus sp. GMD4S | reverse complement strand
TTGCTTGACTGGGAAAAATAAACTGCAAATTCTCAGGGTTTGAAGCAATCTCGAAAAACGCTTGACTGTCACTAAAAAAGAAAGGACGCAAATACAAGCGCTCCGTTTCAAAAAAAGAAAACATTGCTAATTTGGTCCAAATATTCATAATCACCTCAACGGCTTAGTCTTCAACGAGTGTAATATCTGCTCCAAGACTACGCAATTTTTCAATAATATCTGAGTAGCCACGAAGGATAAACTCAATATTCGTAATTTCAGTCTGGCCTTGAGCCATCAAGCCAGCGATGACAAGTGCAGCACCAGCTCGCAAGTCTGTAGCTTTTACACTTGCCCCGTGTAAGTTACGACCACCGTTGTAAATAATGTGATCGTTTGTAGTCGTAATATCCGCATCCATTTTTGCTAACTCAAAGACATGATTGACACGTTTCTCATAAATCGTATCAATAATCGTTCCACGACCTTGCGCAGTTAGTAAAAGTGGCGTGATAGGCTGTTGCAAATCGGTTGCGAACCCTGGATAGGGTGCAGTTTTGATATTGATGGCCTTTAAACCAGACTGTTCTTCAACGAAGATACTGTCTTCTGAGACCGTCATACGAACGCCCATTTCCTCTAGTTTGGCGATAAAGCCTTCTAAATGTTCATAGAGAACGTTGTTAATGCGAATTCCTTTTCCTATCGCTGCAGCAAGTGAAATATAAGTTCCAGCTTCGATACGATCTGGAATTACTTGGTGACGAGTCCCATGTAGTTTCTCGACACCATCAATAATGATAATATCAGTCCCTGCACCACGAATATGGGCCCCCATGTTGTTCAAAAGGGTAGCAACATCGATAATTTCCGGTTCACGAGCCGCATTTTCAATGACAGTACGTCCCTTAGCTTTAACCGCAGCAATCATGGTGTTAATAGTTGCTCCAACGCTGACGGTATCCATGTAAATACTTGCGCCATGAAGCCCCTTACCTTGGGCAGATAAATTCATATTATCTCCCTCATAGCTGACCTTAGCACCCATGGCTTCAAAGGCTTTTAAGTGAAGGTCAATCGGACGAGGTCCCAGATCACATCCACCAGGAAGTCCAACTGTAGCTTCACCAAAGCGACCTAAAAGACTTCCGTAGAAATAATAAGAAGCACGCAAGCTATTAAT
>NZ_AJRE01000254.1:0-1165 GCF_000296955.1 Streptococcus sp. GMD4S | reverse complement strand
CTAAAGGGATTTACAAGGCAGATTTTGATACAGAAACAGGCCAGCTTGCAAATCTTGAACTCTTTGCTGCTGAACCAAGTCCGACCTACCTTGCCTTTGACCAACAGCAACACTTATACACTGTAGGGAGCCAGGATGGCTTAGGTGGAATCGCTGCTTACAAGACAGATGGCGCTTTGCTAAATCATGTGGTTGAAGAAGGCGCTCCCCATTGTTATGTGGCAGTGGATGAAAAGCGTGGTCTCGTTTATGGGGCCAACTATCATAAAGGTCAAGTTCTCGTTTATAAACGTCAAACGGATGGTAGCCTCATCCAAACAGATCTAGATCAGCATAGTGGACAAGGTCCTCATGAAAACCAAACTTCCCCACATGTACACTTTACGGATCTAACACCTGACCAGTACCTCGTCACCTGTGATCTAGGTACGGATGAAGTAACGACCTACGATGTTAGTTCAGAAGGAAAACTAAGTAAGCTCCACACTTATCACGGCCAAGCTGGAGCAGGTGCTCGCCACATCGTTTTCCACCACCACTATAAGATTGCCTATCTCATCTGCGAACTTAATAGCACTATCGAGGTCTTGATTTATGATGGGGTCGGTGAATTTGAACGCATGCAAGTCATTTCAACCTTACCAGATGGATACGAAGGCTTCAATGCTACTGCTGCCATTCGTCTTTCAAAAGATGGCAAATACCTCTATGCATCTAACCGAGGTCATGATTCCATTGCAGTCTATACAATCCTCGCTGATGGTAGCTTGGAATTATTAGAGATTGTACCAAGTCATGGTAAAAATCCACGTGATTTCGACCTAACTCCTGATCAAGAGTTTCTCATTGCTGTTCATCAAGATTCTGATAACGCAACCGTCTTTAAACGCAATCCTAAAAGTGGTCGTCTTGCAGAACTTTCTAACGACTTTCATGTCCCTGAAGCAGTCTGCATCAACTTCCCACATTAAAAAAAATGAACTTGAGTTTCAAGTTCATTTTTTTATAGTCTATTTCCGACATTGATACGGTTGATAGCACGTTGCAATGCGATTTTTGCACGACGCTCTTGGTCAATCAAATGCTTGTCATGGGCTTCTTCGATTTCTCGTTCAGCGCGAAGTTTTGCACGTTCAGCACGACTGATATCGATATCACGAGCACG
>NZ_AJRE01000253.1:0-1168 GCF_000296955.1 Streptococcus sp. GMD4S | reverse complement strand
GCGCTGATTCTGATTCAGTTTGTTGGAAATCTCTTAACACGACTAGTCTTATTACTATGACAGCAAATCGAGCCATTTATCAGCATTTTTCCCAAGATGATATTCCCTTTATTGATAAGGGGTTAGAGTGGATCAAGCGGGTAGAAGATACCTATGCACCGGTACTTACTCCTTTTATCAATCCCCATCAGGAACAGATTTTGAGGGTACTAGCTGGGACATATGGACTGGGTTGCCAAAGTAGTGGTGATTTTCTTCCGACAGAGTCGGTTCGAGTTCTTCTCTATCCAGATTACTTTGAACCGGAGATATCAGACTTTGAAATGGCCTTGTTGGAAATTTGCTATCCGAGTAAGTTTGAGCAACTGAGTCATGGAAAAATATTGGGAACAATTATCAACCAACTAGGAATTGACCGTAAATTATTTGGTGATATCTTGGTAGATGAAAAGAGAGCACAGATTTTTGTCAATCGTGATTTCATTCCTCTTTTTCAGGATGGAATAAGAAAGATTGGCAGACTTCCTGTATCGCTGGAGGAATGTCCTTTTACCGATAGGATTTTGTCTAAAATTGATTATAGAGAACGAGAAATTTTAGTTTCGAGTTTTCGATTGGATGCCCTCTTATCAAGTGCCTTGAAATTATCTAGAAACCAAGCTAGTCAACTGATAGAGAAAAAATCTGTCCAGGTAAATTATCATGTGGTTGAAAAATCTGATTACCAGGTTGCAGTTGGGGATTTGATCAGTGTGAGAAAGTTTGGTCGTTTGAAAGTTGTCAAAGACAATGGTCAGACCAAAAAGGATAAGAAAAAACTAACAGTCCGGCTACTTTTAAGCAAGTGAGAAAAAATATGTCGATTACACCACAAGAAATAAGTGATAAAGCTTTCTCAAGAACATTCAGAGGCTACAATCAGGAAGAAGTTGACCTCTTTCTAGATAAGATTTACTTTGAATTAGAGGAGATGATTCGATACAAAGATGAAACTGAACTCTATATCAAAAAACTAGAAGAACGTCTTTCCTATTATACGAATGATATTCCTAAGAGAACAGTAACAAGCGAGCAAGAACCAGAAGCAATTAATGATTCTATTTTTTATTAAGTAAGTGAGGAAAAGTATGCCAATTACATCGTTAGAAATTAAAGATAAAACCTTTGG
>NZ_AJRE01000252.1:0-1176 GCF_000296955.1 Streptococcus sp. GMD4S | reverse complement strand
GACTTGAGAAATCTTCTTGGCTCTTCACTTCGGCCGGTGTCACCTGATCGCTGTCTTCTGCCAAGAAATCATCTAACAAATCTGACGCTTCGATATCGCCATCTTCGATAGCTTTCAAGATAGCTTCCTTACCAATCACTTCCTTAGCTGCCATAATCGCTGCTTCCTTATCAGTGATAGTAGCATCCTTGTTGATGTCATCGATAGTTGATTTTTCGATTTTTTCTAGGGTAGCGATTAAATCTGAGCGAACTTTTGCTGCTTCTTCCGCTGCTTCCTTGTCCGCTGCAGCGAGTTTAGCTTGGTCTTGGCTTGAGAAATCTTCTTGGCTCATCGCTTCGGCCGGTGTTACCTGGTCACTGTCTTCTGCTAAGAAATCATCTAACAAGTCTGAGGCATCAATGTCGCCTTCTTCGATAGCTTTCAAGATGCCGTCCTTGCCAATCACTTCTTTAGCCGCCTTGATCGCTGCTTCCTTATCAGTGATAGTGGCATCCTTGTTGATGTCATCTATGGTTGATTTTTCAATTTTTTCTAAGGTAGCGATTAGATCTGAGCGAACTTTGGCTGCATCAACCTGAGCCTCTTTATCAGCTTCATCTAACTTAGCTTGGTCTTCATCTGTGAATTCTGATACAGGTTCAGCTACTGTTTTATGCTCGCTTGTATCTGCTGGCCAGTCTACAATAACATCACCAATCTCCAAATCCTCATCTGCGATAACCTTCAAAAGATTTTCTTTACCAATCTCTTCTTTGGCTTCTTTGATAGCCGCTTCTTTATCGATGATTGAAGCGTCTTTTTTAATATCTTCAATTACAGCATTTTCAAGAGATTCTAGGGCTTGAACCAGAGCATCCGTCACTTGAGAAACTTGTTCTTTGGCATCTTTTTCAGCTTGGTCTAGTAGGGTTTTCTCCTCAGTAGATAATTTTTTATTAGTTTGAACTTCAGGACCTGTTACCACAGACTTATCTTCTGCACCTTCTGGCAATTCAGCGATGATATTATCTAAGCTGAGCTCTCCAGACTCAAGAGTATCTGAAATATACATCTTACCGATATATTCCTTCACAGCTTCAGCTGCATCCTCTTTGTCCTCAATTGCTTCCTTATCCTTAATATCACTAATAGCCTGTTCCTCAAGTTCATCCAAAGCCTTCATCAACTCTTCTT
>NZ_AJRE01000251.1:0-1178 GCF_000296955.1 Streptococcus sp. GMD4S | reverse complement strand
TGTCTCAGGGTTACGACTATCTTGACCTTTTGATACCTTTAATCCAACTACAGATTCGTACTTTTGATCATTTGTAAACCAAGTCGCACGTACCTCTCCAGAATCATTAATAATGTATTCATTACCAGATTGACTACGCCAAGTACCTTCTAAACTAGACAAATCATTGTTCTTGATTGCTTCAATATCTAGTTTTGGAACAGCAGTTTCTTTCTTCAACTTGCTAACAAGTGCTTCTGCTTCCGTAATTTTGGTATCTAAAGCAGTCAGTTGATCCTTGAGTTTTTGAATTTCCTCTTGTTTATCCTTATCAGTCTCATCTGTTTTTCCTTGGCTTGTAGACGATTTACTTGTTGACTCTGTAGTTGAAACAGCAGACGATGTTTGATTTGACTCTTTCTTTCCAATCAGAAGATATGAGAAAATACTTACCAAGATGAGAGTGACTAAAACAGAGAGTGCTATGCCAATATAGATTTTTATATTTTTATTCGGAGCCGACTTTGATTCAGACCGCTTAGGTCCATTGATCTCTTCAAATTGTTTTTCCCGTTCTTTCTTATTCATAATTTTCTCCTTTTTGATTGATATTCAGGCAAGCTTACGATACTTCATTCGTTACTATCCATGAACTTTTATGACTTTTAAAAAAAAATCCAAGCAAAAATTTCTAGAATAAATAACTATCAAAATATCTCTAGATTGGTATCAAAACAAGTATTTATTACAATACATTATACCACAAAATATAAATTTTAGTTTTAATTTATAAGTAGGAGTTTCTGACGTTAAATAGAACCTATCTCAAACGTTCCACCTTTCCTATATTTACAAAAAAAGAAGCCCGTTTGGACTTCTTGATTCTGCCGATTGCAGGGCTTGAACCTGTGACCTACGCGTTACGAGTGCGTTGCTCTACCAACTGAGCTAAATCGGCGATTACCCTTTTAGTATAGCACTCTGAGAATAGATGTCAAGAAATTTTTATCTCCATTAGAAAAAGCCTGTCCTGAGACAAGGCTTTTACATATATCTCTATTAAATCTCCCATTTTCATAGAAATCTAAATAATATATTTATAAATCAATATTTTCACAAAACTATGTCATCACCTCACTATCTAATCTCAGTACATAAACCATTTTTTCTATAGCTTTTGTCTTAATCTTTATTTTTTC
>NZ_AJRE01000250.1:0-1182 GCF_000296955.1 Streptococcus sp. GMD4S | reverse complement strand
GTATCAAGACAGGTTTGATGGGACCATTCGCTCCTCTTGGAGATACTATCTTTGGTTCACTTGTACCTGCTATCATGGGATCTATCGCAGCAACTATGGCGATCGCTGGCCAACCATGGGGTATCTTCCTTTGGATCGCAGTTGCAGTTGCATATGACATCTTCCGTTGGAAACAATTGGAATTTGCCTACAAAGAAGGGGTTAACCTTATCAACAACATGCAAAGTACTTTGACAGCTTTGATTGATGCTGCATCTGTACTTGGTGTCTTCATGATGGGTGCTCTTGTAGCAACAATGATCAACTTTGAGATTTCTTACAAATTGCCAATCGGTGAAAAGATGATTGACTTCCAAGACATCTTGAACTCAATCTTCCCACGCTTGCTTCCAGCAATCTTTACTGCCTTTATCTTCTGGTTGCTTGGTAAGAAAGGTATGAACTCTACTAAAGCGATCGGTATCATTATCGTTCTTGCAGTAGGTCTTTCATTCATCGGTAAATTCTTGCTTGGAATGGGCGCATAATTTATGAGTAAATCATTAATTTTGGTGAGTCATGGTCGTTTCTGTGAAGAACTTAAAGGTAGCACAGAAATGATCATGGGTCCACAAGACAACATTCATGCAGTGGCTCTTCTTCCAGAAGATGGTCCAGAAGAATTTACTGCAAAATTTGAAGCTACTATCGAAGGATTGGATGATTTCCTAGTCTTTGCGGACCTTCTCGGTGGTACACCATGTAACGTGGTAAGCCGTTTGATCATGGAAGGTCGCGACATTGAACTCTACGCAGGGATGAATCTTCCAATGGTGATTGAATTTATCAATGCAAGCCTTACAGGTGCAGATGCGGATTATAAGAGCCGTGCTGCAGAAAGCATTGTAAAAGTCAACGACCTGTTAGCGGGCTTCGATGATGACGAAGATGAATAATACTCTTCGAAAATCAAATTCAAACTACGTCAGCGTCGCCTTGCCGTATATATGTTACTGACTTCGTCAGTCTTATCCGGCAACCTCAAAGCAGTGCTTTGAGCAACCTGCGGCTAGCTTCCTAGTTTGCTCTTTGATTTTCATTGAGTATAAGATGTAACTTAGAGCATCTTATATAGAATATACATGGGAATGGGAGTCACTCCCATTCCCATATTTTCAATAGGAATGAAACGACAATAGATTA
>NZ_AJRE01000249.1:0-1188 GCF_000296955.1 Streptococcus sp. GMD4S | reverse complement strand
CCCAAACATAGTTATTAAATAGAAGTGAGAAACTTGGAAGACAGAGAGGATGCGATGTAATGACTAGAGATGGTTTTTTTACAGGCTTAGATATCGGAACTAGCTCGATTAAAGTGCTAGTAGCTGAGCATAGAGATGGTGAAGTAAATGTAATTGGTGTTAGCAATGCCAAAAGTAAAGGTGTAAAAGACGGAATTATTGTTGATATTGAAGCAGCTGCTTCAGCAATCAAATCCGCAATCACACAGGCGGAAGAGAAAGCTGGTATTTCTATTAAGTCTGTTAACGTTGGCCTTCCAGCAAACCTCTTGCAGGTTGAACCAACACAAGGAATGATTCCTGTAACTTCAGATACCAAAGAAATCACGGATCAAGATGTTGAAAATGTTGTCAAATCAGCTTTGACTAAGAGCATGACTCCTGATCGTGAAGTGATTACCTTTATTCCAGAAGAATTCATCGTGGACGGTTTCCAAGGGATCCGTGACCCTCGTGGTATGATGGGTGTTCGCTTGGAAATGCGTGGTCTGCTTTACACAGGTCCTCGTACGATTCTACACAATCTTCGTAAGACAGTTGAGCGTGTAGGTATTCATGTTGATAATGTGATTATTTCACCATTGGCGATTGTGAACTCAGTTCTTAATGAAGGCGAACGTGAATTTGGTGCGACTGTCATTGACATGGGTGGAGGTCAGACTACTGTAGCGACTATCCGTAACCAAGAATTGCAGTTCACTAACATCTACCAAGAAGGTGGAGATTACGTTACTAAAGACATTTCTAAAGTCTTGAAAACATCTCAAAAAATTGCAGAAAGTTTGAAACTGAACTATGGTGAAGCTTACGTTCCACTTGCGAGTAACGAAACTTTCCAAGTTGAAGTAATTGGTGAAGTAGAACCTGTTGAAGTAACAGAAAGCTACTTGGCAGAAATTATCTCAGCACGCATCAAACATATCTTTGACCAAATCAAACAAGAGTTGGAAAGAAGACACTTGTTGGATTTGCCAGGAGGTATCGTCCTTATCGGTGGAAATGCAATTTTACCAGGAATTGTTGAATTAGCCCAAGAAGTATTTGGTGTTCGCGTAAAACTCTATGTACCAAATCAAGTTGGAATTCGCAACCCTGCATTTGCGCACGTGATTAGCTTGTCTGAGTTTGCTGGTAAATTGACTGAAGTCA
>NZ_AJRE01000248.1:0-1202 GCF_000296955.1 Streptococcus sp. GMD4S | reverse complement strand
GGCCAAATTCCATTGCAGGAAGAGCTGAAATAACACCCGTATCTTGAGCTGGAATTTCCACCACATGGGCAACTTTGACGGGGCGATAAAGATCTTCTAAATCACCGCCTTGTGCTGTTACCATTTCTTCAAACTTAGCCAGTGCTTGGCCATTTTCCAGGTGTTGACGGATTTCCTCGATCGTTTTCTCAACATCAGCCAATCCAAGCATAATCTGAGCTAACTCGCAGATAAAGTGACTAATATCTTCTCGACCTTTTCCTTGAAGAATCTCGATTGCCTCAAGGATTTCGAGACGATTGCCAATGGCTCGTCCCAAGGGTTGGCTCATATCGGTAATAACTGCTACCGTCTTTCGACCAACTGCCTTACCAAGATCCACCATGGTTTGAGCCAATTCGCGTGCCTCATCAACCGTCTTCATAAAGGCACCCTCACCGACCGTTACATCTAGCAAAATGGCATCCGCTCCTGCAGCAATTTTCTTGCTCATCACCGAACTCGCAATCAAAGGAATCGTGTCGACAGTTGCGGTCACATCTCGGAGGGCATAGAGAAGTTTATCTGCTTTAACCAGCTGATCTGACTGCCCAATGACAGATACACCAATGTCCTGTACCTGACGAATGAAATCCTCTTGACTTCGCTCGACTTGGTAGCCCTTAATGGATTCCAATTTATCAATTGTCCCACCAGTATGGCCGAGACCTCGACCACTCATCTTAGCAACAGGCACGCCGAAACTCGCAACAAGGGGAGCCAAAATCAAGGTCACCTTATCACCTACACCACCAGTCGAATGCTTGTCAACTTTAACCCCATCAATAGCTGACAAATCAAACTCCTGACCTGTTTTAACCATATTCATCGTCAGATCAGAAATCTCACGTGTGGTCATTCCTTTAAAATAAACAGCCATAGCAAAAGCAGACATTTGATAATCTGGAACAGTTCCAGCCACATAGCCTTCTACCAACCATTTGATTTCAGCCGTAGTCAGTTCTTGACCATCTCGTTTCTTTTGGATTAAATCAACTGCTCTCATTCTTTCACACTTCTAAGGATATAATATCCCTTATCTTTCTTTACAATTTCACAACTTCCAAAAACGTCTTCCATCTTATTTCTAGCACTTGGAGCCCCTTGTTTTTTCTGAATGACGATGGTTAAATCTCCTCCGTCTTTCAAGAAATCTCTGCTCT
>NZ_AJRE01000247.1:0-1203 GCF_000296955.1 Streptococcus sp. GMD4S | reverse complement strand
TCGTTCGTGACGTTGTAGCTGCAGACTTTGGTCAAGAAGTTGCGGACAAAGTTCGTGTTCAATACGGTGGTTCTGTTAAACCTGAAAACGTTGCTTCATACATGGCTTGCCCAGACGTTGACGGTGCCCTTGTTGGTGGTGCGTCACTTGAAGCTGAAAGCTTCTTGGCATTGCTTGATTTTGTAAAATAATCTCAGTTATTCCAGACAGTCTGCTAAGACTGTCTTTTTTTTAAAGACTGTATATTTTTCTTAAATTATCAGTCAATTACAACTTTTTTAATATGGGTTAATTTTCTTGCTTTTGTCTACTAGGAGTAGTATACTGAGATAGTAATCAATAAATATGGTTGCAAAAATAATATTATGAGGTGATCAATATGGTTGAATTGAAAAAAGAAGCAGTAAAAGACGTAACAACATTATCTAAAACAGCGCCAGTAGCATTGGCAAAAACAAAGGAAGTATTGAACCAAGCAGTAGCGGACTTGTATGTGGCTCACATTGCCCTTCACCAAGTTCACTGGTATATGCGTGGTCGTGGCTTCCTCGTATGGCATCCAAAAATGGATGAATACATGGACAGTCTTGATAGCTATCTTGACGAAATCAGTGAACGTTTGATTACTCTTGGTGGAAAACCTTATTCAACTTTGACAGAATTCCTTCAACACAGTGAAATCGAAGAAGAAGAAGGAGAATTCCGTAACGTTGAAGAAAGCTTGGAACGTGTTCTAGCAATTTATCGCTACCTCATCGCTCTTTTCCAAAAAGCTTTGGATGTAACTGACGAAGAAGGTGATGATGTTACAAACGATATCTTTGTTGGGGCTAAGGCTGAACTTGAGAAAACAGTTTGGATGCTTACAGCAGAACTTGGACAAGCTCCTGGTTTGTAAAATATAGTTGCTACCCCTTTTATCATGAGGCGCTTGATAAGTGCCCATGATCAATCATCTTTTAAAAGTCATGTAACTGTAAAAAGTTGCATGATTTTTTTGTCTGCTGGACTTAGGACACATTGTCAAAAGTAGGATTTTACGGTATAATAGTTGCTGTTCAATAACATATGAATTTTAAAGAATAATTGTTAGTTTAAGGAGGACTTATGAACAACTTACCAAATTGCCCAAAATGTAATTCAGAATATATCTACGAAGACGGAAGTCTCTTGGTCTGCCCAGAGTGTGCCTATGAGTGGAAT
>NZ_AJRE01000246.1:0-1219 GCF_000296955.1 Streptococcus sp. GMD4S | reverse complement strand
CTTGAATACGGTATGCCACCAACAGGTGGTTTGGGTATCGGTATCGACCGTCTCTGCATGCTCCTCACTGATACAACTACTATCCGTGATGTATTGCTCTTCCCAACAATGAAATAATACTCTTCGAAAATCTCTTCAAACCGCGTCAGCATTTCCTTGCCGTATGTATGGTTACTGACTTCGTCAGTTATATCCACAACCTCAAAACAGTGTTTTGAGAAGCCTGCAGCTAGCTTCCTAGTTTGCTCTTTGATTTTCATTGAGTATAAGCTCTTATCCTCTGGTACTTTCCAGAGGATTTTTCAATGCAAAAAGAGACTGAGGAAAAACTCAATCTCTTTTCTTATTCTTGATTTTTAACTTGACTGGTGGCTACATCTTCCCCAAACCATTTCTGGCTGATTTCCTGAAATTTTCCTTCTTGGTATAGTGAGATAAAGGCTTGATTCAGAGCAGCTAGCAAGGTTTTATCAGCAGGTCTAACACCCACTGCAAAAGCTTCACTTTCAAATCCAGCTGAAAAGACATTGTAGTCATTTAATATTCCTTCAGACTGGAGATAATAATTGGCATATACCCGGTCAATCAACAAGGCATCAATCCGATCGTTTTTCAAATCAATTAAGGCTTCATTGAAACTTTGGTATTGATTGGCCTTCTGGTCTTTCACTCGATTCTTGAGTAGTTCGGGTTGTCCTTCAAAATTCAAATATCCAGAAGATCCAGCCTGGGCCCCTAAAACTTTGTCAGTCATATCCTGAACTGAGTGGATGTTTTGAGACTTTTTAGAGACCAAAACTTGTTGATTTTCCATGTAAGGAATGGTAAAAGCAACCTTCTCTTTCCGTTCATCTGTTGCTGTATAGCCATTCCAGATGGCATCAATGGTACCATTTTGTAGCTCGGTTTCTTTCATATCCCAGTCGATGGGTTGAAATTTAATCTGAATTCCTAGCTTTTCGGAAACAGCTTGGGCCAGGTCAATATCAAAGCCTGCATACTGGCCATTCTTTTCCTCAAATCCCATAGGAACAAAGGTATTGTCAAAGCCAATGGTAATGCTTCCCTGCTTTTGATATTTGGCCCAATTATCCTGATTTGGATCACTTGCCTTCTGAGTACAAGCCGTCAGGAAGAAGCTAAAGAACAGAGCAAGTACAAGGGCAATTTTCTTTCTCTTCATAGGCACCTCCTAGTCCTACTTTGGATCAACCTTAAG
>NZ_AJRE01000245.1:0-1240 GCF_000296955.1 Streptococcus sp. GMD4S | reverse complement strand
TTGCACTAATCAGAAGAGGGTATGTAAGGAGTGGTACTAAGTTACTGTATATGGACTTAGATTTACCATCTTGGAAGCAATACATTGAATTGAAGAAAGATGCAAAAAGAGCTATTATAAAAATGGATGTGACACTAACATCTGTTGGGTATTCCTATATGATTGGTGATTTCGATGCTGCCATTAAGGAGGCTTCTGAAGCAACGACTGATCAAAAACTGAAGCCAAAATACAGGGATTCCTTAGAGAGTTACCTCATTCGCTCGACAGTTCTTGCAAATCCTAACCTAACCAGAGATGAGCTTGATCTTATGCTAAACAAAATGTCCATATCAGATTCCTCTCTAGCCGAGAAAACAAAAAGCGTGAGTATTGCACTTTACGATTTAACAATTGCTCATCAATCCAATGATTACTTTGAAGAATTAGAAAACGAGTTTAAATATCAACAATTGGAAATCATTTACTATCAAGCCTTGAACTCTAAATTAAAAGGAGATATGACTAGGGCGAATGAATTGTTTAGAAAACTCGCTCAAGAAGATGAACAGCTCTATATCGTCCAGAAGTCTAAAGAATTTTTAAAAAGTGAATCTATTAATTAGCGATGAATAAGTACAGGAAAGGATTGAATATGAAATCAAACAGTTTATTTTTTTTTAATGGAATTTTTGCTTTAACGTGCTCTCCCATTATTGCATTTGCATTTTTCTATAGATGGGAGATAAGATTTATCAATGGGGCTCTTCGTTTTGTTGATAAACCAGCATGGGCTTTTTCAGTAAATTTAATTAGTTTTATATTTCTTGTTTGTTCCATACTTGCAATTTTCATTTATAGAAAAGAATCAAATGGTCGTAAGAAAAGCTTTTTGTTTCTTTTAGTTGCATCTATCACAGGTTTTATCCCCTTCCTTTCATTTTTTTCAGCAATTTTTGCTCTTATTGCTGGGATTTTATATTTGGTTGATTTTAATCGATTGGTAAAAGAATAAACTAGAAGGTATTTATCATTTTCAACATATCCAACCTTTTTTAGAACTGATTCTCTCAATCTCCGGTACGTCTGATTTCTATTTTTTGAGGTTTCATTATATAATAGCATTATATGTAATGACTGATGTAGTTACACTAACATTTCTATTTAAAAATTAAGGAGTATTATCAATGAAAAAAGCAATGTTAATTATAAACCCTACCTCTGGTGGGGAAAAGGCTTTGGATTATAAGGTCAAGCTGGA
>NZ_AJRE01000244.1:0-1248 GCF_000296955.1 Streptococcus sp. GMD4S | reverse complement strand
ACCACATTTTGGAGCGCATTAACCAATTTGACGGCAAGCTCTACTTGGAGTTTGGTGGCAAAATGTTAGAAGATTTCCACGCTGCTCGCGTTCTTCCTGGTTATGAGCCTGACAATAAAATCAAGCTCTTGCAAGAATTGAAAGAGAAGGTTGAAGTTGTGATCGCCATTAACGCAAGCAATATCGAACATTCTAAAGCGCGTGGTGACCTAGGCATTTCTTATGACCAAGAAGTTCTTCGTTTGATTGACAAATTCAATGAGCTGGGAATTTTTGTTGGTTCGGTTGTCATCACACAATACGCTGGACAACCCGCTGCAGATGCCTTCCGCAACCAGTTAGATAAAAACGGGATTGATTCTTATCTTCATTATCCGATCAAAGGATATCCGACCGATATGGACCACATCATTTCTCCTGAAGGTATGGGGAAAAACGACTACATCAAAACCAGTCGTAACTTGATCGTCGTGACAGCTCCTGGACCTGGTTCTGGAAAATTGGCAACTTGTATGTCCAATATGTACCATGACCAACTCAATGGCATCAAGTCTGGTTACGCTAAGTTTGAAACCTTCCCAGTTTGGAACCTACCCCTTCATCATCCAGTCAACTTGGCCTACGAGGCTGCAACCGCAGACCTTGATGATGTTAATATGATTGACCCTTTCCATCTCCAAACCTACGGAGAAACCACTGTCAATTACAACCGTGATATCGAAATTTTCCCAGTGCTCAAGCGTATGTTGGAACGTATCCTAGGTGAATCTCCATACGCTTCACCAACAGACATGGGTGTCAACATGGTTGGCTTCGCTATTACTGATAATGAATCTGCTATCGAAGCTTCTAAACAAGAAATCATCCGTCGCTACTACCAGACTGTTCTTGATTTTAAAGCTGAAAAAGTCGGAGAAACTGCTGTCAAGAAAATTGAACTTCTCATGAACGACCTCGGTATCACACCTGCAGACCGTAAGGTTGCTGTCGCTGCACGCCAAAAAGCAGAAGAAACTGGTGGGCCTGCCCTTGCTCTCGAATTGCCAAATGGGGAAATCGTCACTGGCAAGAACTCTGAACTCTTTGGTCCTACAGCTGCAGCCTTGATCAATGCCATCAAAAAATCAGCTAACATCGCTAAGGAAGTAAAATTAATCGAACCTGAAGTCGTCAAACCAATTCAAGGTCTTAAAATCAATCATCTCGGTAGTCGCAATCCTCGCCTCCACTCAAATGAAATCCTGATTG
>NZ_AJRE01000243.1:0-1250 GCF_000296955.1 Streptococcus sp. GMD4S | reverse complement strand
AAAACTCCAGATCAACCGGAGCCATCAAAACCAGAAGAGCCAACATATGAGACAGAGAAACCATTGGAACCAGCTCCAGTAGCACCAAGCTATGAAAATGAGCCAACTCCACCGGTAAAAACTCCAGATCAACCAGAGCCATCAAAACCAGAAGAGCCAAATTATGATCCATTGCCAACTCCGCCGCTAGCACCAACTCCTAAGCACTTGCCAACACCACCAGCGGTGCCAACAGTTCACTTCCATTACAATCGTCTATTTGCACAACCTCAGATTAATAAAGAAATTAAAAATGAGGATGGAGTAGATATCGACCGTACTCTAGTTGCTAAGCAGTCTGTAGTGAAGTTTGAGTTGAAAACGGAAGCTTTAACTGCAGGGCGTCCAAAAACAACTTCGTTTGTATTGGTAGATCCACTTCCAACTGGCTATCAGTTTGATTTGGAAGCAACCAAGGCTGCAAGCAAAGGTTTTGAAACAAGCTATGACAAAGCTAGTCACACTGTAACCTTTAAGGCTACTGAGGAGACCTTGGCAGCTTTCAATGCAGATTTGACAAAATCCTTTGAGACTCTATATCCAACTGTTGTTGGTCGTGTCTTGAATGATGGGGCGACTTATACAAACAACTTTACATTGACAGTCAACGATGCCTACGGTGTCAAGTCAAACATTGTTCGTGTAACGACTCCAGGTAAACCAAATGATCCTGACAATCCAAATAACAACTACATCAAGCCTTTGAAAGTTAACAAGAACAAGCAAGGTGTGAATATTGATGGCAAAGAAGTTCTAGCTGGTTCAACGAACTACTATGAACTCACATGGGATTTGGACCAATACAAGGGAGATAAATCTTCTAAAGAAGCGATTCAAAATGGTTTCTACTATGTGGATGATTATCCAGAAGAAGCCTTAACCCTTCAACCAGAATTGGTTAAGATCCGTGATCTAGAGGGCAATCTTGTATCAGGTATCAGTGTTCAACAGTTTGATAGTTTAGAAGCTGCGCCTAAGAAGGTTCAAGATCTGTTGAAGAAAGCAAACATCACTGTTAAAGGTGCTTTCCAACTCTTCTCAGCTGATAATCCAGCCGAATTCTACAAGAACTATGTAGCAGCAGGAAAATCATTGCTCATCACAGATCCGATGACAGTTAAACCTGAATTTGGTCAAACGGGTGGTAAGTATGAAAACAAAGCCTACCAAATTGATTTTGGAAATGGCTATGCTACAGAAGTAGTTGTCAA
>NZ_AJRE01000242.1:0-1253 GCF_000296955.1 Streptococcus sp. GMD4S | reverse complement strand
GCTTTCAAAACCTTTATCTCTTCTAAACTAATATCGACTGCTTCGTCGTAGGTCATATTCAGTAGGTCTTTATGTTTCGTTTTGAATTCTTCAACACTCAGCCATGTTTCTTTGTCGTCTTCGCTGATTTGGCCGTCAATGACAGATGCTACCTCAATCGCCATGATATAAAGAGCACGCTTGTCAACCGTTAAAATATCTAGATGAGTGGAAATAATTCGCAAATAATTACCTTTCTCACGCTCATCGCTTTCATAGGAATCTTCAAAATCCAATATTAGATACTCGTATTTAAATGAATTCCACGGATTATCTCCTATTTTAAAACCAGTCACCCCCCAACGTTCATCATTTGAAGAAAATTTGTCCAAACTAACGCTAAAATAGAAATCATCATCACGTGCGTAAGAAAAACCAACTTCCACACCTTTGCGTTCTTTGAACCACATTTTCCAAGGAAATTCTATACAGGTTTGGTATATACTAGTTTCGTAGTTACCTTTAAGATATAGTCTCACTCGTCTTCCTCATCGTCATAAACTCGTTCACCATGGATTTGGATGTACTCCTCACGCTTCCTATCCAATTCTTCCCAGATGGGATCATCAATAGCATCAATCGTTTGAATTTCTTCCAAACTCATCTCATTTGCTTCATCAAAGGTTAGAGATAAGATATCTTGGTACTTTTCCTTGAATTCCTCGATTGTTAGCCATGTTTTCTTATCATCTTCACTAATTTGTCCATCAATAGCAATCGCAATTTCAAGCGCCATAATATACATAGCACGTTTATCAACTGTTAAAACATCCAAATAATTAGAAGCGATTCTTAGATATTTTCCCTTTTCTCTACCGTCGCTTTCATAACTTCCCTCATAATCCAAATCAATATTTTCATATTTTTGGGAATTTATTGCACTGCCACCTTTAACCTTGGCATCTTTCCAACGAGAGCCACTTGCTCCCCACTTATCTAACCTCAAAGATAAATAGAAGTCATTTTGCAACATCTCATCATCCCCGACATTTGAGAAACTTATTTTTTGACCATTTCTTTCTTTAAACCACATTTTCCAAACAAGCTCTCTAGTGGTAAATGTTATTTTTTTCTTAAAGTCACTTTTGATATATAGTCTCACTCGTCTTCCTCGTCGTCAAACACACGTTCACCATGGATTTGGATGTACTCCTCACGCTTCTTATCCAATTCTTCCCAGATGGGATCGTCAATAGCATCAATCGTTTGAATTT
>NZ_AJRE01000241.1:0-1254 GCF_000296955.1 Streptococcus sp. GMD4S | reverse complement strand
TCGCATCAGCAATATCTGTCGCATCTACATAAGTCACACCAGCCTTCTCTGCTGCCCGTTTGACACGTTCTGCAGACTGACCGAGGATGACCATCTTCTTGAGCCCAGTAATATCTGGAACCAATTCGTCAAACTCATTGCCACGGTCCAAACCACCTGCAATCAAGATAACCTTGCTGTTGTCAAATCCTGATAAGGCTTTTTGAGTAGCCAGGATATTGGTTGACTTGCTATCGTTATAGAATTTGACCCCCTTGATTTCATCCACAAACTGGAGACGGTGTTTGACACCACCAAAGGCTGAAAGAGTTTCCTTGATGATTTGGTTATCTACACCACGTAGCTTGGCTACTGCAATGGTCGCAAGGGCATTTTCCACATTGTGGCTACCTGGAACACCGATTTCACTCGCTGCCATGACCACTTCCCCACGGAAGTAGAGCAGACCGTTTTCTAGATAAGCCCCATCAACCTTTTCCTTTGTTGAAAATGGTACAACAGTAGCCTCTGTTTTTGTGGCCAAGTCTTTTGCCAAGTCTTGGTTAAAGTTCAAGACAAGAAAATCAGCTGCTGTCATCTTGTTCTGGATATTCCACTTGGCTGCCACATACTCCTCAAAAGAACCATGATAGTCTATATGAGTGGGCATGAGGTTGGTGATAACCGCAATCTCAGGATGGAATTCTTGTACACCCATCAGTTGGAAAGAAGAAAGCTCCATGACGAGCGTGTCCTTGGCTGTCGCAGTTTGAGCAACCTGACTAGCAGGATAGCCGATGTTCCCTGACAAGAGACCGCGTTGACCAGCAGCAGTTAAAACTTCCCCAATCATGGTCGTTGTGGTTGTTTTCCCATTTGAACCAGTGATACCGATAATTGGCGCATCTGAAATCAAATAAGCCAATTCTACCTCAGTCAAGACTGGAATCCCCTTTGCCAGCGCTTTTTCAATCATGGTATTGCTATAAGGAATCCCTGGATTTTTCACCATCAGAGCGAAATCCTCATCCAATAATTCCAAAGGATGCCCACCAGTGACAACCTTGATCCCGTCCTCTAACAGACTTTGCGCAGCAGGATTTTCCTCAAAAGGCTTGCCGTCATTTACTGTCACAATAGCACCTAGCTTGTCTAGCAAACGGGCCGCAGACTCACCAGACTTAGCTAAACCTAAAACAAGGACTTTCTTATTTTTAAATTGATCGATTACTTTCATGTCTCAAACTCCATTTCTACTCCTACTATTTTACCATT
>NZ_AJRE01000240.1:0-1272 GCF_000296955.1 Streptococcus sp. GMD4S | reverse complement strand
CAGCTGTTATCGGAAGCAACGAATATTCCTTCAACCAAGATGGGATTGCTACCTTGACCAAGGGAGTTGAATACGGTCGTGTGGTTATCCAACACGAAGACGAAGAAGGAAATCCTGTCAAAGATAATGACACCTTTATCGAACAGACAGCTGTTGATTCTCCATTTGACTACAATTTCAAAAAAGAAATCGAGAAAACGGAGTTCTATCAGAAGAATAAAGACAAATACGAAATTGTATCCATTGATGGCGTAGCAGTCAATAAACAACTAAAGGATGCTTGGGCTGAAGATCACAATGTTGTCAGCAAAGCGCCTGCCGGTACACGTGTCATCAAGGTGGTCTATAAAGTTAACAAAGGCTCCTTCAAAGTTTACTACCGTCAAAAAGGAACCACTACTGAACTAGCGGAAGCGACAGTTGATAACAATGACGGCCAAGAGTATGACGTTTCCTTTGTCAACACCTTCCATGCAAAAGACATTGCTGGCTACCGTCCAGTCAAGGCTAGCCTGGAAGCAACTATCCAGCAAAAAGGGGTGAATGAGGTCGTCTTTGAATACGAGCCAGTCGCTGATACGGCTAATCCAACGACTCCGACTCCACCAGTCACTCATCCAGAAGATAAAGAAACCGAAATTGGCAATCATGGACCACTTCCAAGCAAGGCCCAACTCGATTACCACAAGGAAGAATTGGCAGCTTTCATCCACTACGGAATGAACACCTATACCAATTCTGAATGGGGAAATGGGAAAGAAGACCCTCGATACTTCAATCCAACCAACTTGGATACTGATCAGTGGATTCGCACTCTGAAGGAAACGGGCTTCAAACGAACCATTATGGTTGTTAAACACCACGACGGATTCGTTGCTTATCCTTCTAAGTACACCAACCATACCGTAGCGGCTAGCCCATGGAAAGATGGTAAGGGTGACCTTCTCGAAGAAGTTTCCAAGTCTGCTAGCAAGTACGACATGAACATGGGTGTTTACTTGTCACCATGGGATGCCAACCATCCTAAATACCATGTTGCAACCGAAAAAGAATACAACCAATACTATCTCAACCAGCTGAAAGAAATCCTTGGAAATCCAAAATACGGAAATAAAGGGAAATTTATCGAGGTTTGGATGGACGGTGCGCGTGGTAGCGGTGCCCAAAAAGTAACCTATACCTTTGATGAATGGTTCAAATACATCAAAGAAGCCGAAGGAGATATCGCCATCTTCTCTGCTCAACCGACAAGCGTTCGCTGGATCGGAAATG
>NZ_AJRE01000239.1:0-1286 GCF_000296955.1 Streptococcus sp. GMD4S | reverse complement strand
AAATAAATTCTGAAGAGACCATAAAAAACTCCTAAACTTTTATTTGTGATAATTATAACATAATTCTTGTTTTCTAGAAAGCGTTTTCTGTAAAATTCTAAAATATTTATCTTAAAAATCTTTATCCTAAGTCTTCCTGTCCTTTTTCATAAGAACTATTTTGATCCTATTTTGTTGACATAAAAACCAGTGAAATAGCACTTCACTGGTTCATTCATTCTTAATAACGTTGTCTATACGGTTGATTAAAGGCCTTCAAAATATCCTCAGAAGTCTCAGAATAAGCTTTTGATTCTTTAAAGATTCCTTTGACGATTATACGCTCGGTCGCATTATAATCAACACAGGTAACCAAAGTAATCTCCTTTACGCCGTCACGATCTTCGATTTCATCTACACGGTCTGGTGTAACACGTTTTACCTCTGTAATCTCATAAGTATAAACTTTATCCTTATCCGTCAGATAAATTTTCATACCTGCTTTGGCATTGACCAAAGGTGAGAAGAGCATTTGACTGGCATTTTCAGCAGTAAAGATATGGTGACTGGCTAGAGAATAGTTTCCTTCCCCCATTTTTTGGTCTGGTTTCATGGTCCCTGCTCCGTAGAACAGGTTTACATTATCCAACCCTTTGAAAATAGGGAGGTTAATCTCCACCTCAGGAATAGCGATACCTCCAATAACAGGAAGTTTCTGAGCATCCCATTGTGAAGCCAATACAGCTTCAGATGAAATAGACTTAACAGAGTCAAAATCAAAATTTCCCTCGGATTTTAGGTTTTCATCTATATTTTCCTTAGTGACTTGATTGACTTGGTATTTATTGGTATTCCATACCAAAAAGATATCGCGAATCTTTGAATTAAAAATCAAGGCTAAGGAAAGAAGAATTAAGAAACCCGCTAAAATATTGATAAATAGATTTCTGCGCTTATTTTTCTTACTCTTTTTATTTTTCGTTTTTTTATGAGACATTATGCTTCACCTTCTGTTTCAATTTCAGTCCCAACTTCTTCTTTTTCTGCCGCAGCAACCGTAGTAAAGGTCACAATCTTAGCATCCTGATCTAGACGCATCACCTTAACTCCCATAGTTGAGCGTCCAGTTTGTGAAATATTGGCAACATTTGTACGGATCATGACACCTGTATCTGTGATAATCATCAGGTCTTCATCGCCTTTAACAGTAAGGAGACCAGCCAGAGGACCATTCTTCTCAGCAACATTGGCTGTCTTCATCCCTTTACCACCACGGCCTTTAGTAGGATATTCAGTAGCAAGTGTAC
>NZ_AJRE01000238.1:0-1290 GCF_000296955.1 Streptococcus sp. GMD4S | reverse complement strand
AGCGATAATCCCATTGATAACAGTCGTCTTACCAGTACCAGGTCCACCTGTTAGGATAAAGACCTTGTTCTGGATAGCATCACAGATAGCTTGCTTTTGGATACTATCGTATTGGATACCCAGTTCTTTCTCGACGCTAGCGATATGCTTTTGAATGGTTTCCAAATCATGACTCTTTTGTTTTCCTTTTTCAAGGATACGAACCAAGTGACTGCGGATGCCTTCTTCAGCGAAAAAGAGGCTATTATCAAAGATTTTGGTATCAATCTGCTGAACCTTGTCTTCTTCAATCAAATGAGATAATTCCTGAGCTACTTGGCTGGGATCGAGTTCCACGGGACGGGAAGACTCGAGGAGAGTCAGGGTCTGTTCCAGCAAATCTCGGGCTTCCATATAGGTATTGCCCGTATCCATACATCCCTGAAAAAGACTGTGGACAAGGCCAGCACGGAAACGTTCAGGGGCTTGACTTTCGATGCCTAGTTCGGCGGCTAATTGGTCAGCAATGGTAAAGCCCAATCCCTTGATATCCTCAACCAACTGGTAGGGATAGTTTTCGACAATATCCAGCGTTTCTTCCTTGTAAAAGTTTTGAATCTGAAAGGCTAGTTTATTGGGAATGCCGTAGTTAGCTAGTTTTGCCAAGACCATCTCTGTTCCGTAGTTGAGACGGAGGGTGGAAACAAAAGCCTCACGGTTTTTGGCAGAGAGTCCTGCAATACTTTCCAGCTTTTCAGGATGTTCCAGAATTTCGTCAATGGTATTTTCACCATAGCTATCAACGATTTTTTGGGCCGTTTTGAGACCAATTCCTTTGAAATGGCTACTAGAAAAGTACTTGACTAGCCCATTTTTAGTTGGTTTTGCCCGCTCATAACGGCTGATCTGAAGCTGTTCTCCATACTTGGAGTGCTGAATGATTTGCCCCCAAAAAGTATAGTCTTCACCCTCAATTACATCAGCCATGGTTCCTGTAACGATGATTTCAAAATCGTCAAAGTCCTCCGCGTCCGTATCTTCGATATCTAGGAGGAGAATGCGATAAAAATTACTGGGATTTTCAAAAATAATCCGTTCAATGGTGCCTGAAAAATAAACTTCCATAGGTTTCCTTTACATGAGTTCGTGAGAGTTGGACCCTTAGCTTCTTTCAACAAGCTAGGAGACTAAAAGTCCTTCTTCTCGCAATAGAAAAAGAGACTGAGACTTAGCATTCTCGGCCTCTTCCTTATCTTAAAAAGTTCCGATACGGTTAAGTGGCCAGAAACGGAATTTTGCTTCGCCTTTGAT
>NZ_AJRE01000237.1:0-1310 GCF_000296955.1 Streptococcus sp. GMD4S | reverse complement strand
CCTACTCTACCTCAAACAGGTACAAATGATTCAAGCTACATGCCATATCTTGGTCTAGCAGCTTTAGTAGGAGTTTTAGGACTTGGTCAGTTGAAACGTAAAGAAGACGAAAGTAACTAAGCTCTGAATTTAAATAGAAAAGAGGAACTCTGTTTCCTCTTTTTTATAGCCCTAAATTAAAAACGCTTCCTATTGATTTTCACTCATAAAATCAACTAATTTATGTTAAAATGGTAGTAGAAAGTTGAGATTATGAGTTATTTTAAAAAATATAAATTTGATAAGTCACAGTTCAAGCTTGGTATGCGAACTTTCAAAACGGGGATTGCTGTATTTATAGTTCTCTTGATTTTTGGTTTTTTTGGCTGGAAGGGGCTTCAAATCGGAGCATTGACAGCGGTCTTCAGTCTACGAGAGAGCTTTGATAAGAGCGTCCATTTTGGAACTTCGCGTATCTTAGGAAATAGCATTGGCGGTTTTTACGCCCTTGTCTTTTTCCTCTTAAACACTTTATTTCATGGAGCCTTTTGGGTAACCTTACTAGTTGTTCCGATTTGCACCATGTTAACCATTATGACAAACGTTGCCATGAATAACAAGGCAGGAGTTATTGGTGGTGTAGCAGCCATGTTGATCATTACCCTATCAATACCAAGCGGAGAAACATTTTTGTACGTGTTTGCGCGCGTATTTGAAACATTTATGGGAGTTTTTGTCGCAATCCTTGTAAATTATGATATTGAGCAACTGAAACTCTTTTGGGAGAAAAAAAGAAAATAATGTTACATTTTATGACATTATTCGTTGACGTATGTCTTTTTTTAGACTATAATAGACAGGAAGAAGGAAATTGTAAATGAAGGAAAGAGAATTTCGCCGAAATATGGCTGTTTTTCCTATCGGCAGTGTTATGAAATTGACCGATCTCTCGGCGCGTCAGATTCGTTATTATGAAGATCAAGAGTTGATCAAACCTGATCGAAACGAAGGGAACCGTCGCATGTATTCGTTGAATGATATGGATCGTCTGCTTGAAATCAAAGATTATATCTCTGAAGGTCATAATATTGCTGCGATTAAGAAAAAATATGCTGAACGCGAGGCGAAGTCCAAGAAAGCTGTGAGTCAGACGGAAGTGCGTCGTGCACTCCACAATGAACTCCTCCAGCAGGGGCGCTTTGCTTCAGTACGGTCACCCTTTGGTCGCGGTTAGGCAATCGCAAGTAGTCATATATATTAAGGAGAAAACCCATGCCAATCACAGCTGCAGATATTCGTCGTGAAGTCAAGGAAAAAAATGTTACCTTTAT
>NZ_AJRE01000236.1:0-1319 GCF_000296955.1 Streptococcus sp. GMD4S | reverse complement strand
CTTTTTAAAACTTTCCTGATTATTCCAAAAGAGAAGTGAGTAATTAGGGTTAAATTTCTTTCCTTTTTCTTGGAAATACTTCTCGCCCTCCTCCCCTAAAAATTGTATTAAACCACGATTGAATAAGTTGTCTCCTACTTTATAGTAGGAAATATCTCTTGTCTGGAGGACATAGACTTTCAGTCGGTTTTTGGTGAGTTTTGGACTTTCCTTTAGGACGGGGTGGCTATTGACAACCTCATCTGAGAAAGTAACATAAAAATTTAATCCTCCACCCTCGTATTGATAGTATCCATCTGATTCTACTTTCTCAGGAGGGAGGTCAAGGGAGATAAAGATTTGTTTTAAGGTTTCATTCCCATTTCGGATGTCACTCGGTGAGGCCTTGAAAAGATTCATCACTAGTAGAAATGCTAGGGCTGCAAGCAAGCAGAGACAGCCGCAAATAATCGCGATGACCTTCGCTAGAACTTTTAAAGACTGTTTCATTTTCATTCCCTCCCTTTTCTGTTCGAATTTAGTAACCCAAAATGGAATTAAGAAAAGTTGGAGGCTTTCTTATTCTTGTTTTTCTTCTTGGAGAACCGCCATTCTGGTCTGGAAATCTTTTTCCAAGACTTTGAACTTGTAGGTCAAGTCTTTTTGGTATTCCTTGATAAGGGTTTTTTGTTGGTCGATGATTTGTAGGCTGTTTTGGATGATATCCAAATCATCCTTGATAGCTTGGACACGGTCAGTTGTATCTAGCACCTCATCCTGAATGGCTTGGCGATTTTTCACGACAAAATAACTTCCAGCTGCAGCTCCTGCAAATAGCAATAGATTGGATAGTTTCATGGCATCTCCTTAAGCGTTTTTAATGGTTTCAGCGACTTGAGCAAGTTTGTCAAAGTCAGGTTCGTGGGCGATAAAGTCAATCTTGAGGTCATCTTCTGCACCGTAGCGAGGTACGAGATGCACGTGAGTATGAAAGACTGTTTGACCAGCAACTTCCTCACAGTTGGCGATGATGTTCATTCCGGCAGCCTTGGTAGCCTTCATGACTTTTTGAGCCACTGTTGGTACTTGGGCAAAGAGTTGGCTAGCGCTGGCAGCGTCCATCTCCAAAAGATTGCGAAAATGCTCTTTGGGTACAATGAGGGTGTGTCCAGGCGTTACTTGAGAGATATCAAGAAAGGCAAGAACCTGCTCATCTTCGTATACTTTTGAAGCAGGAATCTCCCCTGCGATAATCTTACAAAAAATGCAATCTGACATAAAATCCACCTCTACTGTATTGAATTTTGATATAATATAGCTACATTATACCAGATTCGGAG
>NZ_AJRE01000235.1:0-1326 GCF_000296955.1 Streptococcus sp. GMD4S | reverse complement strand
CCCAAACAGCTTCCAAGGCTTTAGGATTTTGTTGAAGAACTGGATACTCACAATAATGGATGAAACCACCTGACGCACCTGCTTCTGGGTAAACTTTCTCAAAGTCTAATTTTTCAAACGGTGTTGGATTTTTACGAACATCGTAGTGGAAAGAGTTGGTGTAGTATTCCTTGTCCGTGATGTCAGGAATAGAGCCGAACTTCTCTGTATCCAAGCGACAGAAGCGGTCTGTCAGACTTTCAGACGGTGTGGAGTAGATAGAGAAATGGTAACCATATTGGTCAGACCACTCTTCCACACGACGTTTCATATCACGAATAATATCCAGTGTGAATTCCTTGGCTTCAGGATTGCTTTCCCAGCTATTTCCAAAGAAGACTGTAGCCACTTCGTACAAACCGATGTAGCCCAGCGAAACTGTCGCACGGCGATTCTTAAAGAGTTGGTCAACACTTTCTTCTTTTCCGAGACGGCGACCGAAGGCTCCGTACTGATAAAGGATAGGGGCATTCGCTGGTGTTGCTTCCTTGGTCCGTTCAACACGGTAAACCAGAGCATCTTCTGCGATATTCATCCGCTCATTGAAGATTTCCCAAAACTTATTCAGATCCCCTTCAGACTCGAGGGCGATACGAGGCAGATTGACCGTCACAACACCTAGATTCATCCGACCTGAATTGACCTCAACACCATTTTCATCTTTCCAGCCTTGGAGGAAGGAGCGACAGCCCATAGGAACCTTGAAAGAACCTGTCAGCTCGATAATCTTATCATAGGACAAGACATCAGGGTACATCCGCTTGGTTGCACACTCGAGGGCCAACTGTTTGATGTCATAGTTCGGAGTCCCTTCTTCCAAGTTAAGGCCTCTTTTCAACGTAAAGATGAGTTTAGGGAAGATGGCTGTACGATGTTCTGATCCAAGACCCTTGATACGAATGGTTAAAATAGCTTTTTGAATTTCACGCTCAAAACGATTGGTTCCCAGACCAAAACCGAGCGAAGTAAAAGGTGTTTGGCCATTTGAAGTGAAGAGAGTGTTGATTTCATACTCGAGAGATTGCATGGCATCGTAGATGTCTTTTTGGGTTTTCTTCCAAGCATAATCTTCCCGTTTGTCAGGCAAGACCCACTCTTCCGCATCTTTGAGGTGTTTTTGGTAATTCTTCTCCGCATACGGAGCCAAGACTTCATCGATACGGTCAGCTGAGCAACCCCCGTACTGGCTAGAAGCAACATTGGCGATGATTTGTGAAATTTGAGCTGTCGCAGTCTGGATAGACTTGGGACTCTCTACCTCTGCATTTCCAATCTTAAAACCATTTT
>NZ_AJRE01000234.1:0-1338 GCF_000296955.1 Streptococcus sp. GMD4S | reverse complement strand
AAAGTCAGAGACTTATGATAAGATAAGCTGGTATGCGTTTAGATAGATTATTAGCCCAAGAAAAGGTCAGTCGCAAGGCTATGAAACAAGCTCTATTAAAAAAAGAAATCCTAGTAGATGATTGTCCAGCCAGCTCACTTGCTCAAAATGTCGACACTGGGTTGCAGAAATTAGTCTTTCAAGGACGGCAAATCCAAGGCTACGAGCACAACTACCTCATGCTTCATAAGCCAAACGGAGTCGTTACAGCTAGCAAGGATAAGAAACTTCCAACCGTCATGGACCTCCTTCCACCTGACATCCAGTCTGACCAGCTCTATGCTATCGGCAGACTAGACCGCGATACGACGGGACTGCTACTTTTGACAGACAATGGACCTCTTGGTTTTCAACTCCTCCATCCCCAGTACCATGTCGATAAATCCTATCAAGTGGTAGTAAACGGACTGCTCACGTCAGACCATATCCAAAAATTCAAAGATGGGATTGTCTTTTTAGATGGGATTACTTGTAAACCTGCTCAGCTCGAAATTCTGTCCTCAAGCCCAACAGAGAGCCGGGCCTCCATCACCATCTCTGAGGGCAAGTTTCATCAGGTTAAGAAGATGTTTCTCTCAGTTGGTGTCAAGGTGACTGCCCTAAAACGAGTCCAATTCGGTGACTTTACATTAGACCCAGAACTAGCAAAAGGGCAATACCGTCCCTTGAATCCAGAGGAATTGAAAATTATTAAAAACTATTTAGAGAAAAGTGGATAAAAGAAAAAAGCTTTAAATTTAAAGCTTTTTTTATCTTCTTTAACTCATGTGTAAGATAATTCCAATAATCCAGTTAAGATCAGAAAGAACAATACCTACAATAGCTATAATTCTTTCTGTTTTATAATCAAGTCCAGACTCTTTTTGAAGTTCGTTAGCATACAAGATACCGGCGATACCTAAAAGAATGCCTCCCAACGGAAATAACAAACTAAGAATGATAGATAGGATACCCACTAAAAGCGGGTTTTTCTTCTTTTCTAGCATTTTCTACAAATTCCTTAAAATGTTTATTAATTTAGCATAGGAGACCGACTTTATCAACTTTTTCCTTGATCTTAGCTAGTCTTGACCTTCCCAATCCAAGAATCCAACCC
This sequence comes from Streptococcus sp. GMD4S, assembly GCF_000296955.1. Classification (NCBI taxonomy): domain Bacteria; kingdom Bacillati; phylum Bacillota; class Bacilli; order Lactobacillales; family Streptococcaceae; genus Streptococcus; species Streptococcus sp. GMD4S. The sequence goes on along the minus strand of NZ_AJRE01000234.1, from coordinate 203 downwards.
ATAAGAAAGGATATAAATCTCAGAGAAACCTTGTTTTTTCAAATAAAGTGCTGCATTAGTCACTCGTTGTCCGCGTTGGTTTTCGTAGAGAAGGACAGGTTTATCCTTGCGAAGGGCTGCAAGGCTTGACTTCAACTGATTTGAAGGAATATTGCGAGCTCCGAGGATATGTTTTCTGTGAAATTCTGCTGCATCACGGACAT
>NZ_AJRE01000233.1:0-1343 GCF_000296955.1 Streptococcus sp. GMD4S | reverse complement strand
AAAGATGTATCAAACCTTGTATGGTTAGATTTTTAGAGAAAGTAACTTCTTACTCAACGCAATGCTGTATGAACAAGACTTCTATGATAACTTAGACAGAGGGGGTGAAAAAATGTCAGGACTTAAAAAAATACTGATCGTTATTGGTTCTGTAATTGCCTTAGCTACTGGCTTGAATCTTTATTTTCAGTATCAAAACCACCAAGAACATATGCAATTAAAAACCTCCTTTGAAGAGAGGGACAATATAGTCGTCTTACAACGTTTGATGGCATCAGAAAAATATGCACCTGACATCCGTAAAGCGGGCTATGTCGTTCCTCCCGATGGAGCTATTCGATTGGATGGAGGAATTGACTCCATAGAGATAAAAGGAGACATCAATTTGGACATCTCAAATCCGGGACGGAATGGGGTTACTGCTTATTTTGAAATAGAGATAGATGGTAGAATAACTAGTGTACTCTATGAATTGGATAAGAACTTTGATTTAGTTTCTAGCGCTTATTTTCAAATAAATGAAAGAAATATAAATGAGAGGGTGACTATTCCCAAAGTCGAAGAAGAGCGCCTATTAAAGATTGTTCAAAAAGAGCTTGATGTCTTCATGAAAAAGATGTATCAAACCTTGTATGGATAGTTTGTTATATTAGACTCAGGTGAGCTGACAGGACCAACTTAAGGAACTGAAAAAATTGAGGGAAGAGCAGTTAGCTATCGTAGAAGCTCAGATTCAAGCGAGGGAGAACTGGCTAAATCAAATCAAAGACCTCTTTAGTCTCATTTGGGGGAGAGCCTTCTCTGAGAAGACCATCCTCTACAATACCAAGTCTCAAATCGAGTCGGGTATTCAGGATTTGGATGACAAGATTGAAAAATTAGAATTCTTTGTCTCAGAGGTTTCCCAGTATTTCAGCGATAGTCTAGAAGTCCTTAGCTTAGTGATTCAAGGAGCTACGCAACTAAGTAAAATCATTGTCGATAGCGATGGCAACTACTATGCGGACGGTGTGGACATGAGCTGGGTGCAGAAGATGAAGGATGTGAAGGTTGAGAGTGCAAAATATGATTCTTCTAAGAAAGCTAAGGATTTGCATAAAGAATACCAGAAAATCTTAGATAAGTTGGAAAGATGATAAAGAGCTTCCAAACAATCAAACAGATATTCATTTGGTAAAGAATGGAATTGTTGTCAACTACCAAGGGGAGAAAGTTTTTTTATGTAACCAATAACAAGTCCTACACGATTACCATGACCAATGTAGACGACAAGCCAGCTTACTTTGAAGCTCAAGTGGTGGATCGGTAAAATTTCAGCTCTCAAATGAGGGCTTTTTTAGATT
>NZ_AJRE01000232.1:0-1352 GCF_000296955.1 Streptococcus sp. GMD4S | reverse complement strand
TCATAGACTTTTACTAGTTTAACCAAATCTCGTGCCAAGGTCGAAACATTGCAGGATACATAGACCATTTTGTCTGGAACATAGGTCAGGATGGTATCCAACAGCTTATCATCTAAGCCTGTACGAGGAGGGTCGACTATCAGGGCATCCGCTCGGTAGCCATCACATTAGAACATAAAAAGAGAGGTTGAACCTCTCTAAATTTATTTTTCTTCACTCATTTTTGATTTCACTTCATCATAAGATAATGCATGGGATTCCTCTTCTACTGTCTCAGGCATTTTTCCTGTCTCGTAAAGAGATTTAATCTGTGTACTATCTAATGTTTCATATTTCAACAACGCTTCTGCAATCAACTTATGCGTTTCACGATTTGATTGGATAATTTCAGCAGCTTTGTTTCGTGCCTCATTTAATAATGAACGAACTTCCTCATCAATCTCATAGGCTGTTTGTTCTGAAATTGATTTTTGAGGACTTTGTGCACCAAACATAGCATGATTACCTTCGTATTGAACTGGGCCAAGTTTTTCACTCATACCGTATTCAGTGACCATTGCACGCGCCATCTGTGTAGCTTGTTCAAAGTCATTTGAAGCTCCTGTAGTTTGAACATTAAAGATAATCTCTTCAGCTACACGACCACCCATCAAACCTGCTAATTGTTCTTTCATGTCTTCCTTAGATAGAAGCATTTGATCTTCTTTAGGAAGTGCAATCATGTATCCGCCTGCACGTCCACGTGGTACAATGGTAACTTTATGAACAACACGGGCATTTGACAGTACTAAACCAACAATGGTATGTCCAGCCTCATGATAAGCAACCAATTCACGCTCTCTTTGTGATACTGTTTTATCTTTCTTAGATGGTCCAGCAATCACTCTGTCCTCTGCCTCATCAATATCTGAAGCATCAATGATTGATTTGTTGCGACGAGCAGCAACTAAGGCTGCTTCGTTTAGAACATTTTCTAAGTCAGCTCCCACAAAACCTGGGGTTTGTTGGGCAACTAGTTTCAAATCAACATCGTCTGCCAGAGGTTTATTTTTAGCATGAACTTTCAAGATTGCTTCACGACCTTTAACATCAGGGCGACCAACTAAGACTTTTCTATCAAAACGTCCTGGACGGAGAAGAGCTGGATCTAGAACATCTGAACGGTTCGTCGCAGCGATAACAATGATCCCTTCATTTCCCTCAAAACCATCCATCTCAATCAAGAGTTGGTTCAAGGTTTGTTCACGTTCATCATTACCTCCACCAAGACCGACACCACGTTGGCGACCAACGGCATCAATTTCATCGATAAAGATGATGGCTGGCGCTGCTTTTTTTGCATCCTCAAAAAG
>NZ_AJRE01000231.1:0-1360 GCF_000296955.1 Streptococcus sp. GMD4S | reverse complement strand
ATGTCCGTGATGCAGCAGAATTTCACAGAAAACATATCCTCGGAGCTCGCAATATTCCTTCAAATCAGTTGAAGTCAAGCCTTGCAGCTCTTCGCAAGGATAAACCTGTCCTTCTCTACGAAAACCAACGCGGACAACGAGTGACCAATGCAGCCCTCTATCTGAAAAAGCAAGGTTTTTCTGAGATTTATATCCTTTCTTATGGATTGGATTCTTGGATTGGAAAGGTCAAGACGAGCTAACATTCTGTTAAAAACTGTTTAATGATAGATAAATCTTGCGTTTTATGGTATCATCATTTATATTAAATTTAAGGAGATTTTGTAATATGAATTCACAACAAAAGAAAAAACCTTCACTTATTTTAGGTATCTTATCTATCGTCCTTGGTTTGCTTTCTCCAATAGTGGGTCTGATTTTGGGGATCATAGGATTGGTCTTGGCTTTTTCATACCAAAAAGAATCTGGACTAAACTATCAAACAGAAAAAATTCTGAATATCATAGGACTTGTAGTTTCTGTTCTTAACTGGATTCTAGCCGTCGCAGTATTTTTTAGATAAGCAAAAAACAAAAAGCTTTAAACATAAAGCTTTTTTTGTTTTATCGCCCCATCTCTAAATAGTTTTTTATGATTTCCAATTCCTCTGGATTCAAGGGACGGTATTGCCCTTCTGCTAGTTCTGGGTCTAATGTAAAGTCACCGAATTGGACGCGTTTTAGGGCAGTCACCTTGACACCAACTGAGAGGAACATTTTTTTAACTTGATGAAATTTTCCTTCTGAGATGGTAATAGAGGCATGGCTCTCTGTTGGGCTTATGTCTAGAATTTCTAGCTGAGCAGGTTTACAAGTGGTCCCATCTAAAAAGACAATTCCATCCTTGAACTTTTGGATATGGTCTGACGTGAGCGGTCCGTTTACTACCACTTGATAGGATTTATCGACATGGTACTGGGGATGAAGGAGTTGGAAGCCAAGAGGTCCATTGTCTGTCAAAAGCAGCAGTCCCGTGGTATCGCGGTCTAGTCTGCCGATAGCATAGAGCTGGTCAGACTGGCTGTCAGGTGGAAGGAGGTCCATGACGGTTGGAAGTTTCTTATCCTTGCTAGCTGTAACGACTCCGTTTGGCTTATGCAGCAGGAGGTAGGTGTGCTCGTAGCCTTGGATTTGTCGTCCTTGAAAGACTAATTTCTGCAACCCAGTGTCGATATTTTGAGCCAGGGAGCTGGCTGGACAATCGTCCACTAGGATTTCTTTTTTTAATAGAGCCTGTTTCATAGCCTTGCGACTGACCTTTTCTTGGGCTAATAATCTATCTAAACGCATACCAGCTTATCTTATCATAAGTCTCTGACTTT
>NZ_AJRE01000230.1:0-1369 GCF_000296955.1 Streptococcus sp. GMD4S | reverse complement strand
TTTAAGAAAGAAAAAAGGAAAAGTTAACTTCAATAATTATCTAACGATTTGACGATTTATAACTAGCCATAGCAATAAAGCCCAATTTCTGTTTATTCTTAGCAAACATTTTATACATAGTTAAAAACTGCTTTCTATTCTCCTTTTTACAAGCATTTACGCAAATTTTCAAAGTTCCTAGCCAACCTTCGTCATAAATCATACCTGATAATTTCATTAATGTCATTTCACCAGTCAATATTTTCACATCACGATAACCTGATTCTATCATCACCTGTTCCCAACCATCTTGAGTTAAAGGACCTACATTTACATGAATTGCTTGTGACAATTCCTGTCTGACAGACTCTTTAGCTTCCTTAAGAAGCACATCATGTGTCAAAAGAAGACCTTCAGGTTTTAAAATCCTCAGATACTCCATTACACATTTTTTCTTAGCTTGATCGGCTTGCATAGTCAGCATAGCTTCATTTATAACAATATCAAAACTAGCATCTCCATAAGGAAGTTTCATTGCATTTGCTCTTTCAAATCTGATCAAATGACCAACACCTGCCGTTTCAGCAGATTTTTTAGCCACTTCTAAGGCTTGTCCATCCATATCAACAGCAGTTATCTTACAACCAAAACGCTGTGCTAACTCAATTGCTGTAGTTCCCCTATTGCACGCAACCTCTAGTATTCTCTTTTCTTTTGAAAATCCTCCTTCCGTAATTAACCAATCTGTAGCACGTTTTCCACCTGGACGTAAGCGTTTTTTCCCCAGTTTTGCTAAAAACTTATGACCTGCTTCTGACATTTGAACACCTCTATTTTTTCTTCATTATAACATAAAATTATATTGTCTGACAATTCTAATCTATTATTTGATAAACTAGAATCAAAAGCATACAAGCTACCATGACTATAGCATAAATCTATTAATCACCTCTCTAGTTCGAATTCAATTGCTCACGTAGTTTACGCATATAGGTTACGCCTACATATTTGTACTTTAGAGTTGCTGGCCTTCTTATCCGCTATATACGCTTTACTATCACGTGCCTATTCGTATAGCCAAGATTTCTCTATCTCTTTCTCTGCCGATTCTTATTTCCAACGTCAGACTTAAACAGTCTATCCTAATGCCGTTCGATCAGCTACTCACAATAGTCAGGCTTGGGAATCACTTTTGGCTTTACTAGTATATGGTACCCACAGAGGACTTACACCTCAGATGAACGGAATGTCCGTCGTACCTAAAAAAACGAGCACTTTCGTACTCGTTTTTAAAAATCTGTTAATTAAAGTGAGTTTACGTCAACCTTGATACCAACACCTTGAGTAGTTGTGATTGTCAAGTTTGTTACGTAAGTTCCTTTAGCTGTAG
>NZ_AJRE01000229.1:0-1374 GCF_000296955.1 Streptococcus sp. GMD4S | reverse complement strand
CCACATAAAAAAGTAAGAACTTCTTGACTAGCTGTATCAAAAGCATCCCAAGACAAGTCATTTTCATAGTGTTTCCCAATCATATATGGCTTTCGATGGACTAAGACCTTCAAAAAGAGTGGGATGTCACGAATGACATAATATTTTTGACTATCAACTAAACCGATTCGGAGGGTCCAAAGGAGGCGATTGGTTCCAGCCTCTACCTGGCCTTGAGCCGACAAAGTGTAGATTTTCTCTCGCTTCTGAGGTTGGATACGCTCCAAAAAACTACCACCAAAACCAACCTTGGTTTCGACCTCTTCTTGCTCTTCATGTCCTTTTTCTAAGGCTTGTAAAATCACCTGGCCTTCTTCGTCGTTCTTCAGATAATGCTCGAGCGCTGCGAGGTGAACACAGTAACCTCTTTTTTGGAAAAAATCGCAAGCACAAAAAACCAGATCATCCTCTAAACTGTAGCGCAAGTCTTCTCCCGCCACACAAGTATAGAGGCGATTCCCTTTTTCCTTGATAATCTCAATGTTGCCTGTTTCATAGAGTGTAACACCCTCCATGCGCAACTTTCCCGGAATCAATTTAGCCATAGTTACCCCTTTATCTTATCTTTTCATTATACCACATTTTCCCCTACGAAAATAGCCTTCTAGGAAGACTTTTCTCCTAGAAGGCTGGATTTTTAAAGTGTAGCAAAAGTGGTCATGATGCGTTGGCAAACCTCTTCCAGTACTGACTTCGGCATAGCCACATTGAGGCGGGCATGAAGGGTTCCCTCCTCTCCAAAGTCCAAACCTCGGTTCAAGATAACCTTGGCTTCATTCTTCAAAAGCTCTTGCAAGCGGTCATTCGTTAGATCATAGGCTGAAAAATCAAGCCAGATCAAGTAAGTTCCTTGTGGTTTCATGACCTTAATCTTGGTTTCGTTGCCCAAAATATCCACTACATAGTTAATGTGGTCCTCGATAACTTCTTTTAGTTCTCCTAACCAGTCCTTACCATAACGGTAGGCAGCTTCTGTCGCCAAATACCCCAAGCCTGAGATTTCATGTTGGTTATTGGCCAACTGGCGTTTTTGGAAAGCCACACGAAGCTTTGGATTTTCAATAACTGCATAGGAATTCTTTGTCCCAGCAATATTAAAGGTCTTAGTGGCACTGCTCAGGATAAGGGCAAAGTCTTTAAAGGCGGGATCAATGGTGTTGAATGACTGGTGTTTGTGACCAAAGAGGGCCAAATCTTGGTGAATCTCATCTGAAACAAGCAAAACACCGTGTTTTTGGCAGAGATGACCAATCTTTTCTAACACTTCCTTTTCCCAAACACGTCCACCAGGATTGTGGGGATTGCAAAGGATATAAAGCTTCACATCCTCTTCCA
>NZ_AJRE01000228.1:0-1379 GCF_000296955.1 Streptococcus sp. GMD4S | reverse complement strand
GGGCAAGCATTGAAGGGGATATTGAAGCCTTGGAAAATCGTATTGCTGCTATTGAAGAAGAAATGCAGGCAAATGGCTCTGACTTTGGCAAACTGGCGACGCTTCAAAAAGAGCTAGACGAGAAAAACGAAGAACTTCTTGAAAAATACGAACGCTATGAATATTTAAGTGAGTTGGCATGATGGAAGAAAAAGTCATTAAACGTAGTCCCAAGAAAATCATTTGGAATGCCTTGTTTGGCCTAGCTTCGGTGTTTTTCTTCTTGCTGCCTCTCTCTTATCTCCATTTGTACTCTCAAAAGGGAACCAGACTTCATACGATAAGTCTTTTATTAATACTGCTTGTCCTCTTTTGTGCTGGAGTAGTCGTGTATCAGACATACAGGCTGTTAAGTTCCAATAAGGAATATTTGAAATGTACTGTCGAGGGGTTTTACTACAAACAAAATCCAAAGAAACCCAGTCATTTCTATGCTTGGATAGACGTAGAGAACTTTTTCTTCTCTCGGATTCGAGGTAAGTATAGGGATTCTTATCGGATTGAAGTCTATTTTAAAAACAAGGAAAATGTGAAATCCCAATCCTTTCTAACTCAGCTGAAGAGAAGGATTCTCCCTTTTTATCCGTCAGCAGACTTAATTATCCCTATCTTTCTACTAGATGTAGGACTTCCTGAAAGGGTCTATGAGGCCATGAAGTACTATGAAAGAGAATGGCGTATCGAACAAAATCGTCAAGCAAGAAAAGAGGCAAAACAAGCTTCGAAAAGCAAATATTCCAAACAGTCATAGTCTGTCTTTGCGTAAAGTAGAATAATCAAAAAGGCCCTATCCACTGGATAGGGTTACTGTTTGTCTTCTTTTTTAGTTTCCTGATGAAAGATATTTTGCCAAGTTTCATGGCGACGCCAGATACTGGTATGGACGATACCATCTAGCTCATAGCAAATGAGCTTGGTTTTCTGACTAATGGAGGTAATCTGAATGTCCTTAATAGCAGCACTAAGTTCTTTTTCAGACTTATAAGCCTCTTTATTCATCTGCTCTCCATCTTGACGGATATAGAGAAAGTCCTCAGCAAGGAGTTCTTCTAGCTGATTTCCTTGGTCAATCAATTGCTCACGCATGAGCAGTTTTTTATAGACATTGTCTAAAATCTCGTCCTCAGGTATGGGAGCTGGCTCGATATGGACATCGGTATCAAAGACTCCAAAACGCTCTTCCAGCATGGATTCGACCTGGTCCGCAATCTCATGACTTTCATAGACTGATAGGTCAGGATTCATTTCCAGGGTGATATCAAGGTAGATATTGCTACCGTAGGTCCGCCCTCTTTGGGACTTGACCTTACTAATCTTTGGAATCTCCATGATGGCCTTTT
>NZ_AJRE01000227.1:0-1389 GCF_000296955.1 Streptococcus sp. GMD4S | reverse complement strand
ACCGGCGATATTTTTAGAGAAGTGAACTATACACATGCTGGTGAATATGTCTATACTGTTGCTGAAAAACAAAATGTTGGTTGGAAAGTTATTCAAAAAAATGGTTCACCTATTGATTTTATGACATATGATAATCGCAACTATGAAATGCACGTTATTGTTAAGAACAAAACTACAGGAGGAACATATATTTCTTCTGTGTATTTTAAACAAGTATCCCCAAGTGTGAATGGTAAAGTAAAACCATCTGAAAGTGGAACTACTTACAAATATGATCTTTTCACTAACATTTATCGTAAAAATGCTGGTAAAATTACAGATCCAAATGAACCAAACCCTAATAAACCAAATGTTTCAAAAGTTGACCCAAATGCTAAATCTTTAGTAATTAAAAAAGTTGTATCAGGTGCTACTGCAGATAAATCAAAAGATTTCACTTTCAAGCTTACTTTCACAAAAGCATCTACAGAAACTTCACAATCAATCACTGGTAAAATCGGTGAAACCTCAAAAACATTTGTCTATGGTCAAGAAACGACTATAACACTACGTCACGATCAATCTTTAGTGTTTGACACAATTCCTGCTGGTACTCGTTATAAATTGGTTGAAACTGGATCTCAAGGTTACACAGCTTCAGCTGCATATAAGGAGAACGGAGCATCAAAAAATCAAGCTGGTACAGTTTCTACAAATTTCACTCAAGATAGTATCCTTATTGGTGAAAAACCAAACGATAACACTATCACAAATAGCTTACCAGACGTTACCCCTACTGGTCTCTTGATTGACAACCTTCCTTTCATCTTGATGATTGGTCTTGGTTTGGCTGGATTTGTTGTTTTGTCTAAAAAACGCAGACAAGCTTAAGCAAGTGGTTTGACCGATGAAAATCAAGCGTGAGAAACCCAAAAGGAGTTTGTCTAGGCGTCTGGTCCTTGCTGTAGATGCATTGATGAATCATATCTTGCTCCTCTTGACAGCCTTAGTCTTTCTCTTTGGTTTCTACGCCCTCTGGGATGCCAATCAGGTTTATTCTCAGGCTTCATCAAGTGAGTATGAGGCCTATAGACCTGTTAGTACCAGTGAGAAGGATGAGCTTGCTAGTTTTTCTGGCTTTCACAAGCTACAGCAAGTCAATCCAGAGGTTCTCGGTTGGATCAATGTCTATGGCACCAATATCGACTATCCCTTAGTTCAAGCCAAAGACAATGAAAAATACCTGAACAAGGATTCCAAGGGAGAATTTGCAGCTACAGGGGCTATTTTCCTTGAGGCTCGAAATGAATCCAAGTTCGAAGACTTTAATACCATCATCTACGGACACCATGTAGAAAATGGGGTTATGTTTGGAGATGTAGCAAAGTTTTCTGATAAGGAATTTTTTGA
>NZ_AJRE01000226.1:0-1404 GCF_000296955.1 Streptococcus sp. GMD4S | reverse complement strand
TAAAGCGACTCAACACATCAATATTAACAGCAAAATTTTGGAATCGTTCCTTAAAATTCGTATAGTGCTGTTGCGCTAAAACCGTCGTCGGAACTAGAACAACCACCTGTTTGTGATCATTGACAGCCTTAAATGCTGCACGCATTGCAACCTCAGTTTTCCCAAAACCAACATCCCCAACCAGAAGTCGATCCATGGGATGAGAATCCTGCATATCCCTCTTAATTTCCTCAATACTACGAAGTTGATCATCCGTTTCAACATAAGGGAAGGCATCATCAAAAGCATGTTGCTCATCATCATCAGCCGAGAAAGCAAATCCCTTCAACTGACTACGCTCAGAATAAAGCTTAATTAAATCGTCAGCTATATCCTCTACCTGGTTCTTAACTTTTTGCTTGGCCTTTTTGAAATGACCATCATTTAATTTATTAAGTTTTGGAGCTTTTCCATCACTTGAAACATATTTTGACAGTAACTGAATCTGCTCTACTGGGATGGAGATTTGATCCCCATTTTGATATTGAACACTGACATAATCACGGTGAATCCCTTTGATTTCAATTGTTTCAATTCCTAGATATTGACCAATTCCATGGATATGGTGAACAACGTAGTCCCCTTTTTCAAGTTCATTATAATCTTTCAATCGCTCCGCATTTGACACATGTTGTCTTCTAAAACGACGTTTTAATTTCTTTTGAAAAATCTCATGTTCAGTAATCAAGAGAATTTTTTCATCTACAAAGTGAAAACCATGTCTTAGATTACCCTCAATCAAGTTTACAGATTCTTTACAGATACTTGACTTATCTCTGGAATCCAATTTGATCTGATATTCCTCTAAAACATCTTCCAACGTCTTACTTCCCATTGAATTGCTAGACTGCAAAATAATAGTGTAGTTCATTTTTTTGTATCGCTCAATTTCTTCTTTTAAAAATGAAAATTGATTGAAAAACTCTTGCATGGGGTATTGATTAAATTGATAAATGTGATCAAACTTAAGATTTCCTAAGCCCTTTTGCAGATTGGAGAAAAAGGTAACTGGACTTTGTTTTTTATAGGTTTGCTCTGTATCTGCAAAATACTGCATCCCAGAAAATGATTTACCATTCTGTAAATCTTCTGTAAAGTATTGTGCTAATTCTCTTTCAAAGGATTCATACTGATTCATCAATTTTTGATAGTCATCAAAGAATACTGGTGTATCTTTTTCAATATAATCAAATACAGTCCATGTTTCATCGTAACATAAGGACAAAAACTTTCGACTATCTGAATGTACTTGTTTTTGATGAAAACTTGACAAAATCTCTTCCAAATATGATTTTAAAATTGGTGATAGAGTCTTTGAAATTTGCTTTTCTAAAGCTGACTGTCCTCGTTGATAATCTTTTTCTC
>NZ_AJRE01000225.1:0-1404 GCF_000296955.1 Streptococcus sp. GMD4S | reverse complement strand
AACTACTTTACCCAACGTTTTAAACAGATTGCAGGTGTGACACCTCGTCAGTTTAAGAAGGGAGAAGGCCGATGAAGCGTTCTTCTCTCCTAGTAAGAATGGTTATTTCCATCTTTCTGGTCTTTCTCATTCTCCTAGCTGTGGTCGGGACTTTCTACTATCAATCGAGTTCAGCAGCCATTGAGTATACGATTGAGGGCAATAGCCAAACGACCATTAGCCAGACAAGCCACTTTATTCAGTCTTATATCAAAAAATTAGAAACCACCTCGATCAGTTTGACCCAGCAGAAGGATATCCTAGCCTATGCTGAGAATCCTAACCAAGTCCAAGCCAAGGGAATCAGAGATCTGTTTTTGACCATCTTAAAGGCAGACCAGGACTTGAAAACGGTAGTACTGGTCACCAAATCCGGTCAGGTTATTTCTACAGATGACAGTGTGCAGATGAAAACTTCCTCAGATATGATGGCTGAGGATTGGTACCAAAAGGCTATTCATCAGGGAGCTAAGCCAGTTTTAACCCCAGCTCGTAAATCAGATAGTCAATGGGTTATTTCTGTCACTCAGGAACTTGTTGATGCAAAGGGAGCCAATCTTGGTGTGCTTCGCTTGGATATTTCCTATGAAACTCTGGAAGCCTATCTCAACCAACTCCAGTTGGGCCAGCAGGGCTTTGCCTTTATCATCAATGAGAAGCATGAATTTGTCTACCATCCTGAACGTACTGTCTATAGCTCAGCGAGTGAAATGGAGGCCATGAAACCCTACATTGAGACGGGACAGGGCTACACGCTGGACCATCAATCCTACGTTAGTCAGGAAAAGATTGCAGGGACTGATTGGACGGTTATAGGCGTGTCTTCGTTGGAGAAGTTAGACCAGGTTCGGAGCCAACTCATGTGGACCTTTCTTGTTGCTAGTGCTTTATCTCTTCTTGCCTGTATCTGCTTGGTGTGGTTCAGTCTTAAACGCTGGATTGCTCCTTTGAAGGACCTGAGAAAAACCATGCTGAAAATTGCTTCTGGTACACAAAATCTGCGTGCTAAGGAAGCTGGCGCCTATGAACTGAGAGAAGTGACTCGCCAGTTTAATGCCATGTTGGATCAGATTGATCAGCTGATGGCAGATGTGCGCAGGCAGGAAGAAGCGACCCGGCAGTATGAACTTCAAGCCTTGTCAAGCCAGATTAACCCCCATTTCCTCTATAATACTTTGGACACTATCATCTGGATGGCTGAGTTTCAGGATAGTCAGCGAGTGGTTCAGGTGACCAAGTCTTTGGCAACCTATTTCCGCTTGGCGCTCAATCAAGGAAAGGATTTGATTTCTCTTTCTGATGAAATCAATCATGTCCGCCAGTACCTCTTTATCCAGAAACAACGCTATGGTGATAAGCTGGAGT
>NZ_AJRE01000224.1:0-1420 GCF_000296955.1 Streptococcus sp. GMD4S | reverse complement strand
TATGTTGGTCTTGATGGTGCAGTTCTCGGTATTGATACCTTTGGAGCATCTGCCCCAGCACCAAAAGTATTGGCAGAGTACGGATTTACAGTTGAAAATCTAGTCAAAGTCGTTCAAAACTTGAAATAATCACAAAAATCAGAGTGAAAACTCTGATTTTTTATAACCATAAAAACAAGGCACAATCTTGTAAAAGTAGCTGAAATTTGATATAGTAGTCCTATGTAAAATACAAAGGAGAAAATACTATGGAAAATATTAGTCCAAATTTAACATTTTTGATCATGCTTGTAGGTATGTTTGCCTTGATGTTCTTTATGCAACGTTCTCAAAAGAAACAAGCACAAAAGCGTATGGAAAGCTTGAACAAGCTTCAAAAAGGCTATGAAGTCATTACAATTGGTGGGCTTTACGGAACAGTGGATGAAGTAGATACTGAGAAAGGTACAATCGTACTGGATGTAGATGGGGTTTATTTGACCTTTGAATTGGCTGCGATCAAGACCGTTTTGCCACTCAAAGAAGCTGTGACACCAGAAGGAACAGTTGTTGACGAAGGCGGAGCAATCGAAGAATAAAACGGGACCTGTCACTCCCGTTTTTCTATGAGACGAGAGGAAAAGGGATGAAAAAAATAGTATTTGTTTGCCTAGGAAATATCTGCCGAAGCCCTATGGCAGAGTTTGTGATGAAGTCCATGACGAGCGATTACCACGTCGAGAGTCGGGCAACGTCATCATGGGAACATGGCAATCCGATTCACAAGGGAACGCAAGGAATTTTCCAGCAATATCAGATTCCATATGACAAAGATAAAACATCGCTTCAGATTGGCAGGGAAGACTTTGAATCGTTCGATTACATTATCGGTATGGATGCTTCAAACGTTTCAGATCTGCGTCACATGTGTCCTCAGGAACTACAGTACAAGATCTACTCTTTTGCGGCTGAAAATGTCCCAGATCCTTGGTATACAGGAGATTTTGAGGAAACCTATGCTCGTATCACAAGTGGATGTCAAAGCTGGCTAGATCGATTAGAAAAAGAGAGTGACAATGGAAAAGCTTAAACAATTTTATGAGAAGTGTAGAGTTTACCTAACTCGTCCTAGGTTAGAGCTCGTTGCAGTAGTTGTAATGGTACTCTGTGCTCTTTCGGTATTTCTGCTAAATACGCCTAAAAAAGGTGTCTTGACACTTGATGGTGGAGCTCTTGTTTATGATGGCACCTTGGTACGTGGGAAAATGAATGGTCAAGGAACCCTGACCTTTGAAAATGGAGACCAATATACAGGTGATTTCAATAATGGAGCCTTTAATGGGAAAGGGACTTTTCAATCAAAAGATGGCTGGAAATACGAAGGTGATTTTGTAAATGGTCAGGCTGAAGGTCAAGGGAAGTTGACTACAGAGCAAGAAGT
>NZ_AJRE01000223.1:0-1442 GCF_000296955.1 Streptococcus sp. GMD4S | reverse complement strand
CCAGCAAGGGCAAAAATGATAGCTGCAGTCAGAAACAATCCTCTACTAAGTTTGGTAAAAAGGAATCCTTCTAGATTGAGATCTTTGGTAGCCTTGCCATGGCGTAGGTGAACAGTTTTGAGGAGATTGGTATCCTTGCGGAAACTAAACAAAATCCCCATCACCACCAAATGCCCACAGAGAAAGAAGATGAATTCCCAACTAGTCAGATTGAAGGGTGGTAAAAATATATACCAGGTCGTTGCGATAAAAACAAGTTCAAATAGTATGCGTTTCATCTGAGTTCCTCCTAAATTATCCGTCCTTCCAAATGATCCAGTTCATGTTGGCAGATCTGAGCTGGAAAACCTGTCAGTGTAATGGTCTGTTCCTGCCACTTGCTATCGCGATAGGAAACCGTAATCGTTTCATAACGAATCGTCGTTCGAACCCCAGTCAAAGACAAACAACCTTCCTCTGTCTCGTAAGGCCCTTTGTAGGAAAGGAGAATAGGGTTAAACATGACCATGGGAACTAGGCCAAGATTAAAGATAATCACACGCTTCTGCACACCAATCATATTGGCCGCCAGACCGACACAGGTCTCGCGATTAGCCAGCAAGGTATCCTGCAAATCCTTAGCCAGATAAAGGTCTTCCTGACTTGCAGGTTTCGAGACCTGAGACAAGAATAAGATATCTCGGACAATTTTCTTTTCCATTCTCTTACGCTCCTTACAACTTTACTTTATTATAGCACAAAAGGGGGCAACTTCTAGTCCTTTCCCTCAAATGCAAAAAAAGCCATCCGAAGATGACTTTCTTATTAAATCGCGTTCTTATCAAGACCAAGTTTACGTTGAACAAACTTAACGATTTCGACGATAAGTATCATTGAGAAGCTTCCAGCAAGAACAATGGCCCATTGTGACAAGTCTAGTTTGGTTACGTGGAAGATTCCTTCAAGCGGTTCTACGACAATTGTTGCCATCAGAAGAATGAAGGATACCAAGATAGACCAGTTAAAGGTCTTAGACTTGAATGGGCCAACTGTCAAGATGGATTGGTAAACAGACTTGACATTGTAGGCATGGAAGAGCTGGATCAAACCGAGGGTTGCAAAGGCCATAGTAAGGGCATCCGCATGAATGGCATGATTGTCACCCACATGAACTGGGTAAGCAATTGCAAGTCCATAAACACTCATAACAATAGCTGCTTGGAGTACACCTTGATAGATGATAGAACTCAAAACACCACCTGAGAAGAAGCTTGCCTTTCGTCCACGTGGTTTATGATTCATGACACCAGGCTCAGCAGGTTCAACACCAAGAGCGATAGCTGGGAAGGTATCTGTTACCAAGTTGATCCACAAAAGATGAACTGGCTGCAAGACGTCCCAACCAAACAAGGTTGATAAGAAGATAGTTAATACTTCAGCAGTATTGGCAGAAAGTAAGTACT
>NZ_AJRE01000222.1:0-1463 GCF_000296955.1 Streptococcus sp. GMD4S | reverse complement strand
CAGTAAATGAAAATTATGAAGAGGCAAATGTACCAGTAATCCAGTACGCTATGCTTCAGTTTGAAACTGCAACCATGGCTTGGTTTGGTCGGAAGCTGACAACAGCTTCTCCAGAAGCCCAATTGACTTTTGAAGAATTGGTATCAGGTTGGCGCGCTATTTTGGAACAAGAAGTTCCCAATCGTCCTTTAGATAGTGACCGTCCGTTCCCTTACTTTGAAGTTTAAAAAATCCCAAATCCCTAAAAAACTTTCAATGGAGTATACTGTTGAGCCTACTCGCTTGATCAGTAACAAATTGAAAGAATCAGTGGGTAAAAATGCAAATTCTGAACAGGAATTCTTTCTGTTCAGAATTTTTTTCAAAAACGAACCTAATAAATATTCACAAAAATGCTTTTATATGGTAAAATAAAACAATTACATTTAGTGGAGATGAAGCATGAATATTTTTAGAACCAAGGATGTTAGTCTGAGACAGACAGAGATGCATCGCCATTTGAAGTTGTGGGATTTGATTCTTCTAGGGATTGGTGCCATGGTGGGGACAGGGATTTTCACTATTACAGGAACAGCAGCGGCTACCTTAGCTGGTCCATCATTAGTGATTTCCATTGTGATTTCTGCCCTGTGTGTTTCTCTATCAGCCCTATTTTTTGCAGAATTTGCCTCTCGTGTGCCTGCAACTGGTGGTGCTTATAGTTACCTCTATGCGATTTTAGGAGAATTGCCAGCTTGGATTGCTGGTTGGTTGACCATTATGGAATTCATGACGGCTGTTTCAGGTGTGACGTCTGGCTGGGCAGCTTACTTTAAGGGATTGCTCAGTAATTATGGTATTGCCATGCCCCAATCCTTGAATGGAACCTTTAATCCTGAACAAGGTACCTATATCGATCTTCTACCTATTTTAGTACTGACATTGGTAACGGGATTGGTTTTATTAAATTCCAAGGCAGCCTTACGCTTTAATTCGCTTTTAGTGGTCTTGAAATTCTCAGCTCTCGCCTTATTTATCCTAGTTGGTATTTGGTACATCAAGCCAGAAAATTGGACGAATTTTGCTCCATTTGGTTTTGGTCAACTATATGGTGGAAGTACTGGGATTATGGCGGGCGCATCTTTGATGTTCTTTGGTTTTCTCGGATTTGAGTCAATTTCCATGGCAGTTGATGAAATTCAAAGTCCGCAAAAAAATATTCCTCGCGGAATTGTGCTTTCTCTAACAATCGTCACCATTCTCTATGCCTTGGTAACCTTAGTATTGACAGGGATTGTTCACTACAGTAAGCTCAATGTGGACGATGCAGTAGCATTTTCATTACGGAGTATTGGTATCGGCTGGGCAGCAAATTATGTTTCGCTTGTAGCCATTCTAACCCTGATAACCGTATGTATCTCTATGACTTATGCTTTATCTCGGATGATTTATAGCTTAGCGCGTGATGGACTTTTACCTCAAAG
>NZ_AJRE01000221.1:0-1465 GCF_000296955.1 Streptococcus sp. GMD4S | reverse complement strand
CGGCTTCATATTCCAATCTAAACGGTCAAGTCAGTACCGAAGAGGTCAAATCTCTCTTATCAGCTCACTTGGACCCAAATAGTGTTGAAGCATTTTTCAATCTTGTTACAGACTATAATGCGACTGTCGGCTCCACTGGCTTAAGTGGTGATTTTGCCTCCTTTACAAAAACGGAATACGATGTAGAGAAAATCAGCAATTTGTGGACACAAAAGAAGGGTGACTTTGTCGGGACCAACTGCCGTATCAATAGCTATGCGCTATTAAAAAATTCAGTCACGATCCCAAAACTTGAAAAGAATGATCAGCTACTTTTTGTGGATAATGATGCTATCGATAAGGGAAAAGTATTTGATGAGAAAGATAAGGAAGAGTTTAATATTCTATTTTCTAGGGTGGAGACAGAAGCGACAACGGATGTAAAAGTTCACGCGCAGAAGATGGAGAAATTCTTTTCCCAGTTTCAATTTAATGACAAAGCTCGAATGCTGTCTGTAGTCTTGCATGATAATTTGGATGGAGAGTTTCTTTTTGTCGGGCATGTTGGTATTTTAGTGCCAGCTGATGATGGTTTCTTATTTGTTGAAAAACTGACTTTTGTAGAGCCCTATCAAGCTATTAAGTTTGCGAGCAAGGAAGACTGTTACAAGTATCTATCCACCAAATATGCGGATTACACAGGTGACGGACTAGCTAAGCCTTTCATCATGGACAATGAAAAGTGGGTTGAAGGATATTAAGGTAGGCAAGGGAGAAGGAGTATGGAGACAGTAGTAGCGCTTTTAGTTGTCATTCTTATCGGAGTCTGGGCTGTAAACATTCTCAAGTCTCGTAAGGCAAATAAAAAAGAAAGATTTTTTGGCTATATGCAGCGCTATGATATAGATGGTGAGGGCTATCAGTCAGAAGTCTGGGAAGTGATAGAAGATGAGGAATGGAAATAAGGAGGAGAGTCCAAAAACAGTAGATTTCTTGCCTTTCTCAAGAAAGGGAACTAGTAACATTAGTGCTATTCTAAGGAACTTATAGGAGGAAACATTATGGGAATGATTGCTAATTATCAATATCTATCTGACAATGAATTAAGCCAAATAAAGCGCTATTCTTGTCAGGAAGAGGATTTACTTGACTTAGTAGAGGATTATCCTGAGGGAAACGATACGTTGATAGATATTGACAAAATGTGGGATGCCTTGCTCTTTGTTATGACAGGTTTTAGTAGTTCAGAATTTATGGATGACGGCCCCTTGATAGAAGCTGTCTTGGGAGTAACTCCTTTAGAAAATGTATCGGAGTATATAGCCTATACTGAACACTCAAAGATAGCTGAGATTGTTCAAGCATTAGAGAATTTTGACATGGATAGGGCTTTAGCTAACTTTAGCATGGAAGCATGCAAGAAGGCAGATTTGTATCCCGATATTTGGGATTATCTTGATGAAGAGGAAGAAATCAAGGATGATAT
>NZ_AJRE01000220.1:0-1468 GCF_000296955.1 Streptococcus sp. GMD4S | reverse complement strand
TGAAGGACTATTTTGATGGAGAGATCATCATTGTTCCTCCAGTTGAGGATGAAAAGGGCAAGATTAGTTCTACACGGATTCGTCAGGCAATTCTTGATGGAGATGTAAAGGAAGTCAAGCATCTGCTCGGCACTCCGCTCCCATCTCGTGGAATGGTCGTTCATGGAAATGCTCGTGGGCGGACTATTGGTTATCCAACAGCCAATCTGGTCCTAAGAGACCGAACTTACATGCCAGCGGACGGTGTTTACGTAGTCGATATCGAAGTGCAACGTCAGAGATATCGTGGCATGGCAAGTGTTGGGAAAAATGTTACTTTCGATGGAGAAGAACCACGTTTTGAAGTCAATATTTTCGACTTTTCAGACGATATTTACGGTGAGACAGTCATGGTCTACTGGCTGGACCGTGTTCGCGATATGGTCAAATTTGACTCCATAGAAGAACTCGTAGACCAACTCCAGAAAGACGAAGAGATTGCTCGGAACTGGAAGGATGGAGAGTAGAAGAGTTAAAAAAGTGAACCATATTATGGGTTTGCTTTTTTATTTTTGAAAGAAATTTTTATAGAGAGAAACATAATTGAAGCTTGATTGAAAATCTGTTAAAATAGTGATATTCATAACTTTAAAAATCAAAGAAAAGAGACTAATATGATTACAGGCGAATTCAATATTCCAAGTGGTGAAATTATCTTTACTCCTGAAGAATTGGATCATCAGGTCTCTTATGTATCTGATGATGCCTTTAACTTGAAATTGGATACAATTTTTGATGAATACGACGATGTTTTCAAAGCTTTGTTGGAAAGATGACAGTCTATTTAACAGAAAAGCAAATTGAAAAAAATGATAAGCTATTCTAAATGGGTTTCTGAACATTCTGTCAGAGAAAAGAACAAAAAGTAAGCTAGTTTGTTAGATTGAAATGAGTATAAGAAAAAAATGAAGAGACAATATTGGAATTCTGTAATACAGAAATTCTGATATTGTCTCTTTTTATTGAAATACGCGATAAACATAAGGATTTTCTGGTTTGTCTACTTTTGTGAAACTCTCAACTTCCAGTGTTGGGAGTTTTTGTTTGAGTTCTTTATGGTAGTGGAGGGTCAGGGTTCCTCTAGCGGTAATCCAGGTATTGTCAGGATACTGGCGTGAGTTTCCCTTGGTCAGGAGTCCATATACACCAGAGTCTGCGATACAGTGGATAATCCCAAAGCGAAAGAGGAATTGGCTATCTGGATGGCTAGGATCGTTATAAACAAAGCCTGTAAACTCGATTTTCTTTCCTTCAAACTCCTGAGGATAGTCATAGAGAACTTCCATGACCTCCATATAGTTTTCATCTGTAACCTGAATGGTTGACTGGGAGAGGTATTTATCAGCTGTAGACCTCATTTCCTTTTCATAAGCAGATTTGGAAAAATAGGTGCTGGTATCGGGTTTGAGGTATTGACTGGATGTTCCTT
>NZ_AJRE01000219.1:0-1484 GCF_000296955.1 Streptococcus sp. GMD4S | reverse complement strand
TGGCAGTCGCAATTCCTAATCTGCAACGTCAAGTCTTAAATTTTGCGAAGAATGTGCCGACATACCTGGAAGATGCTGATAAGGTGATCAATGACCTTGTAACCAAACGCTTGCCAGATGATTTTAGACCACAGTTGGAGCAGGTTCTTTCCAATGTTTCTAGTGAGGCGACCATGTGGGCCAGCAAAATCTCTTCTCAAGCTGTTAACTGGGTTAGCGCCTTTATCAGTAGCGTTTCCCAGGTCATTGTTGCGGTTATTATCGTACCCTTCATGCTCTTTTATCTTTTGAGAGATGGGAAAGGCTTGCGAGATTACCTGACTAAATTCATCCCAAACAAGTTAAAAGAACCTGTCGGACAAGTTTTGTCAGATGTTAATAAACAGTTGTCAAACTATGTTAGAGGACAGGTTACAGTTGCTATTATCGTGGCAATTATGTTTATTATCTTCTTTAAGATTATTGGTCTCAGATATGCTGTGACTCTTGGAATTACGGCTGGTATCCTCAATCTAGTACCTTACCTGGGTAGTTTTCTAGCGATGTTGCCTGCTTTGGTTTTGGGCTTAATAGCGGGGCCTGTCATGCTTTTGAAAGTGATTATTGTCTTTATTGTTGAACAAACGATTGAAGGTCGCTTCGTTTCTCCGCTTATTTTAGGTAGTCAGCTAAACATTCATCCAATCAATGTCCTCTTTGTTCTCCTAACTTCAGGTTCTATGTTTGGTATTTGGGGAGTCTTGCTGGGAATCCCTGTCTATGCCTCTGCCAAGGTCGTTATTTCAGCTATCTTTAACTGGTACAAAAAAGTTAGCGGTCTGTATGAAGAAGAAGGGGAGGAAATCAAAAGTGAACAATAGTCAACGTATGCTCCAGGCTTTGGATGAACAGAATTTAACCAAAGCGGATCAGTATTTTCACAAAGCCCTCGAAACAGATTCAAGTGAGGTTCTTTACGAACTAGCAAACTATCTAGAGGGAGTTGGCTTTTATCCTCAAGCAAAAGAAATTTACCAACATATCGTTACAGAATTTGCAGAAGTGAATCTGAACTTAGCCAGCATTGCTAGTGAGGATGGCAATGTTGAGGAAGCCTTTGCTTACCTTGAGGAAATCACACCCGAAAGTGACTGGTACGTATCGGCCTTGGCCTTGAAGGCAGACCTCTATCAGTTGGAAGGATTGACAGATGTAGCACGTGAAAAGTTACTGGAAGCCTTAAACTACTCAGATGATGCCTTATTAGTTTTTGGTTTGGCTGAGTTGGATAGCGAGCTAGGAAATTATCAGGAAGCTATTCAGGGCTATGCTCAATTAGACAATCGCTCCATCTATGAGCAAACGGGTGTCTCAACCTATCAGCGAATTGGCTACGCTTATGCCCAGTTAGGTAAGTTTGAAGCTGCAACTGAATTCTTAGAAAAAGCTTTAGAATTAGAATACGATGACCAAACTGCCTTTGAACTGGCTAGTCTTTACTTTGA
>NZ_AJRE01000218.1:0-1489 GCF_000296955.1 Streptococcus sp. GMD4S | reverse complement strand
GCGGTCAGTGATTTCAGCTCGGCTGTTTTGACCCAAGCAAATAAGTTTCCAGAAATTGCTCATAAGATTGAAAAACGCGACGTAGAGCAGGCTAAGAGGTGGGAACATTAAAAATGGCAGATAAGAACGAAGAAAAACGCTACAAACTTTGGAGAGAAATTGTCAAGATTGACGATAAAGAAGAAAGTCTTCAGACTCTAAAAAGACAATATGAACAGCAGCTAACTCACTTTCACTCAGAAATCCAGAGCATCCACCATCGTATGGCGACTCTATTGGCTCTCTCACCCAGTTCTCGTCAAATGATAGAGCAAATCGAAAGTGAAAATAGAACCATTCAGCGACAGGTCAACTCCTATGTAGATGAGGAACTGGATGAATTGGGAAAACAAACGAAGAAGGCTCGTCGAACTTTCGATGAAGCCAGAGAAGAACTGATATCGGAAAGGAATCGGCTACCATGGGAGTAAAATACAGCGCACAAGAATCACAAGAATTGATTCAGGCCATGACTAACAACCTCCAAGTCGCAAATGAAGTCACGGACCGCTTATCTAGTGGCTGTGATCACCTGATTTCCTCTTTAGACTCAGGTGAGCTGACAGGAGCAGCCTACACAGCTGGTAAAGGTCTCTTCACAGAGATTATCATCCCCAGCATCAAGAAGTTACAAGCAGCGATAGATGATATCCAACTAGAGTTGACTTCCTACAAAAATGCGGATGCTCAGATCTCAGGATATGGTGATTTGGACCTGGACCAACTCAAGGAACTGAAAAAATTGAGGGAAGAGCAGTTAGCTATCGTAGAAGCTCAGATTCAAGCGAGAGAGAACTGGCTAAATCAAATCAAAGACCTCTTTACACTGAATTGGGGGAAAGCCTTCTCTGAGAAGACCATCCTCTACAATACCAAATCTCAAATCGAGTCAGGTATTCAGGATTTGGAAGACAAGATTGAAAAACTAGAATTCTTTGTCTCACAGGTTTCCCAGTATTTCAGTGATAGCCTAGAAGTCCTTAGCTTAGCGATTCAAGGAGCTACGCAACTAAGTAAAATCATTGTCGATAGTGATGGCAACTACTATGCGGACGGTCTGGACATGCGCTGGGTGCAAAAGATGAAGGATGTGAAGATTGTTTCGCATGCCAAAAGAGATTTTCAAGACTCTGAAACTCGTGCAATCAATAAAGCATCAAGGGATATGATGTTATCAGAAGATGGTGATGCCTACTATCGTGCCGAATTAAAGAAGCGCTTAAAAGGTCACGACAAGTCCGAATGGGATAAAATAATTGACGACTACAATCACACTCTTAAGATTGATGAAACAGGGAATATCATTGACATTCATCCCTTGGAGCAAGGCTATGTCGTTTTAAAAAATGGGAAATATGATGATGACTATACTCATTTGGTTAACAAAAAGCTTGATGAACTAAAAGCCCAAAACTTTGAAGCAAATTCAGTCGAATTTTGGAGTGGAGTA
>NZ_AJRE01000217.1:0-1517 GCF_000296955.1 Streptococcus sp. GMD4S | reverse complement strand
CTTTTCGATAGTTGGTTTTTGGATTCTGAGCAAAGTTAGTCTTGGCACTGAGATAGAGGGTCGCATAACTTGCGCCTGTAACGGTTAGTGTCTCGTCCTGAACAGTCACCTTTCCGTCCGTTTTAATTCCTAGATAGGATGCAAACTTGAGGCCGTTATCTTTGACAGTTCCCTTTAGAAGGATTCCGTTTGCATCTGTAGTGACATGACCATTCTTATAGTTGGAATATTCCCAAGAGTAGTTGCCATTAGCAAGCAAGTCTTCTGTCAAACTGTTCCAAAGGGTAAAGTCAAGTGTCTTGTTTCCTTTTTTGGTCAAGTGGGTCACGGTGACATCATCAGGATAGCTGGAGAAGGTTTCACGCTTGAAGGTTGTCCCATCTTGGGTGTAAGAAGTGGTCGTAGTGGCTTCTGTGATATCCAAACCACGATGATAATCAGTTACAGTATCTAGTCCTTTCTTCTGGTTATTAAAGACCATGAAGATATCTCCAAAGGCTAGGTAACGTCCATACTGGGCGTTGTTTGGTCCAACTAGATTTTGTTCAGCGAGCTGTTTAGCTTTTTGGCGATCTCCAGCTTCGAGGGCTTTACGTATCTCTGCTAAGACCTTGTAGCGATCCTTGTAGTTTCCTCCGTTATAGTCGGTGCTATCGGGTTGTGGTCCTCCTGACCAGAGGGTCTTTTCGTTGTACTGGATTCTTTCTTCGCCAATTAGACCGAAAACCTTGGCTCCCATTTCTCCGTTTCCGACAGGGAGGGCTTGTTTTTCCCATCCATCATAGGAGGGAGCTGTTGGCTGATCGTAGTTGAGTTGATAGTTTTCTTGCTTTGTCACCGGCTGATCTGCCTTTTCAGGTTCCTTATTTTCTTTAGCTTCTACAATGGCTTCTTCACTAGCTTGAATATTTGTCGTCTGAGTCTCCTCAGCTGGCTTGCTTTCGGAAACTACTGGACTTTCTGCTAGGGACGGATTTGTAGTTTCAGTCGCTTCAGCTGCTTTGGGCTCACTATCAGGCTTAGTGATAGATTCGACAGAGGTTGGTTCAGTTTGTTTGACCTCAACACTGTCTGCGGCTACAGTGTGGTTTACTAGAAAAACGGCCCCCAGTAAAATAGAAGCAGTCCCAACCGTCAGCTTGCGGATGCTATAGCGACAGGATTTCTCCCAAAAGTGTTTTTTCATAAAACCCTCCTTTGTGTATTAGAAACCGCTTACATTTTATAAAGCAGTTCCGTTTATTTTGTTTCTATTTATCTCCTCACCTCCCATTCTAATGGTCGCTTAGCATTTGTCAAGAGCTTTTTAGCAAGATACATATTTGCTGTTGTTTTTTCTTAAAATAGTAGAGAAAAGAGAGGAAGGGGGAGAATTATTCGTAATTTTATAGTTCATTCTGATTGTAAGACTAGCTTAGAATTGGCTTAACCCCCTCTTGAAAGCGTAAAACAAACTAGTCAGGAAAGTCACTTTATGGTATAATATAGAAGACTCAAAAAGAAACAGGAGAAAAAGA
>NZ_AJRE01000216.1:0-1520 GCF_000296955.1 Streptococcus sp. GMD4S | reverse complement strand
CGACTCTTCCTCTTTTTCTCACACCAATCAGTTGAAAAATGAAGCTAAGGATATTGATATAAATAAAGGGTTCACAAAATCTTTTAAGAGTCCTTTCTTTTTCAGTTTTCACTGACAAAAAGAGAGCATAAAACCTATTACCCAAGATAAAAAGATTCAATTGCAAGGGAAATAAAAGCTCTCTGTACCGAAAATCAGCTGGAATGCTTTTGTTCTGTGATGTTGTAAATTCTATAACTAGGAACAAGATGATATAAAAGATAATATCAAGCATAAATTTGATAAATCGATGACCTTGTAACCAAAAACGAACAGAATCTAAGCTCGATGACTTCTTATAATTCTTCTCTTTCAAATTCATAATAACTTCTTTCTATTTAAAATATCTGCTAAAACGTGATTTTTTGTTCATTGAGTAATCTGAAAACAAAATCGCAATTCTACCAGTATTTAAGTCTCAGATTTTGAGGATTTCTTACGTACCATTCTAATTTCAGTGATAGGTTTTCCAAGGTCAAGTATTTTTTCTTGCCCATCAAAAGTAAAACCCATTTTTTGATAGAATGCAATGGCTCGCTTATTCCCTTTTAATACCCATAAAAATATTTCAGAGAACTGTTCAAGAGTCGTCAGAGCTTCCTTCATTAACTTCTGAGAAATACCTTTTCCATAATAGTCTTTTAAAACATATAAGGTAATAATTTCACCAGCTTGAATAGTCTCATCACGAAAGTTTCCATAACTGATAAAACCAACTACCTTCATGCCATCTATCGCAATCAATGTATTTTTAGGATATTTTTGACTAAAGAATCGACATCTTTCTAATGTCATCGTCTCCTGAAATTCTGCAGGTAAAAGATCATCATAAGCCTCTCTCCACGTTTGCCAATGAACGAAGGATTTACCTTCTATCTCTTCAGGAGTTTCCATTTGTTTGATAGTTAGGTTCATTTATTTTACTCCATTCTTCTCTCAGAATACCATATTTAATACTATCAAAATATTTGCCTTGGTAATAACGAACTTTTGGAATATGAGCTTCTTTTTTCATTCTTAATTTTTCAGCAAGTTTTACCATACCAAGATTTCCTGACCAAGTTGTCAAACCAAGATGCTCCAACACCAAGTAATCCTTAAATGTCCGATCTATCCATTGTAGCATAGCAGCTTTTCCAATGCCAGAGTTCCAAAATTTGTTATCATAAATACAAATCCCCAATTCCATCCATCTTGTTTGTTTACATACCCAGTAGCGCGAAACAGTCCCAACTAATTTATCATCAACAAAAATACCAAGGCGATTTGAGTTGTTTAGAGTAGATTCTGATTTTTGTAGTTTAAATTCTTGAAAATTAGGAAAATGCTGATAATCGTCATAATAGGGAGCATCATACTGCTTCCAAATTGGATTAGATTGTGAATAAGCAATTTCCCACAAAGACACCAAATCTTCTTCATTTAGTTTTCTTAAATAAACCATACTTTTTCCTAATCCAACGCCTTGACTTCATCAGCTA
>NZ_AJRE01000215.1:0-1520 GCF_000296955.1 Streptococcus sp. GMD4S | reverse complement strand
TTTACGGGATTGATATCCAGACGCGTCAGGAGCTGATTGCGGCCAATCATACGGTCGAAGAAACTCGCCAAATCATTGGTGCGGATAGTCTGACCTATCTTTCTATTGATGGTTTGATTGATTCTATCGGCATCGAAACAGATGCGCCAAATGGTGGTCTCTGTGTAGCTTACTTTGACGGCGACTACCCAACTCCTCTCTACGACTATGAAGAAGACTATCGTAGAAGTTTGGATGAAAAGACCAGTTTTTACAAATAGACGGATAAAGACTCTCCATGAAAGGAAAGGAAGAGAAGATGACAAATAAAAATGCTTATGCACCACGTCTCACTACTGACTAAAAGCTAAAGCATTTGTCAGTAGACGCTTTCTCCTATGGGACCAAAGCTAGAGACCTGACTAGTATTTTTAGATAAAATAATTGTTTATCTAAAAATACGTCGCAGTCTTTCTCAAAAAAGAAAAGGATTAAAAAATGACAAATAAAAATGCGTACGCCCAGTCGGGTGTGGATGTTGAAGCGGGTTATGAAGTTGTTGAGCGGATCAAAAAGCACGTGGCTCGTACGGAGCGTGCAGGTGTCATGGGAGCTCTTGGTGGCTTTGGTGGCATGTTTGACCTTTCAAAAACAGGTGTCAAAGAGCCAGTCTTGATTTCGGGGACAGATGGTGTCGGGACCAAGCTCATGTTGGCCATCAAGTATGATAAGCATGATACGATTGGGCAAGACTGTGTGGCCATGTGTGTCAACGATATTATCGCTGCAGGTGCGGAGCCTCTTTACTTCCTCGACTATGTCGCAACTGGTAAAAATGAACCAGCTAAACTAGAACAAGTCGTTGCTGGTGTGGCAGAAGGCTGTGTGCAGGCAGGCGCAGCCCTCATCGGTGGGGAAACGGCTGAAATGCCTGGTATGTATGGCGAAGATGACTACGATCTGGCTGGTTTTGCAGTCGGTGTGGCTGAAAAATCTCAAATCATTGACGGTTCAAAAGTGGCAGAAGGTGATGTTCTTCTCGGACTTGCGTCAAGTGGGATTCACTCGAATGGTTACTCACTCGTGCGCCGTGTTTTTGCCGACTACACGGGTGAGGAAGTCTTGCCAGAATTGGAAGGCAAGAAACTCAAGGAGGTCCTTCTTGAGCCGACTCGTATCTATGTCAAGGCTGTCTTGCCACTCATCAAGGAAGAGTTGGTCAATGGAATTGCCCACATCACAGGTGGCGGCTTTATCGAAAATATCCCTCGTATGTTTGCGGCTGACCTAGCTGCGGAAATTGAAGAAGACAAGGTTCCAGTGCTTCCGATTTTCAAAGCTCTTGAAAAATACGGTAAAATCAAGCATGAAGAAATGTTTGAAATCTTCAATATGGGTGTGGGACTCATGCTGGCAGTTAGCCCTGAAAATGTAGATCGTGTCAAGGAATTACTGGATGAACCAGTCTATGAAATTGGTCGCATCGTCAAGAAAGAAAACGAAAGTGTCATCATCAAATGAAAAAAATAGCGGTTTTTGCC
>NZ_AJRE01000214.1:0-1522 GCF_000296955.1 Streptococcus sp. GMD4S | reverse complement strand
GTTAAAGATGAAATCGGAATTGACTAAAGCCTAGAAAACTAGATGAAATGATAAAAATGTGGTACAATTGCATAGTAAATTGTAGCAATGGGAGAGAAAAATGAATCTTAAACGAGAACAAGAATTTGTTAGCCAGTATCACTTTGATGCTCGTAACTTTGAATGGGAAAATGAAAATGGAGCTCCTGAAACCAAGGTAGACGTGAACTTTCAGTTGCTCCAACATGACCAAGAAAACCAAGTAACTTCGCTTGTTGTTATCTTGAGTTTTATGATTGTCTTTGACAAATTTGTCATCAGCGGAACAATTTCTCAAGTTAACCACGTGGAAGGTCGAATTGTCAACGAACCAAGCGAATTTAACCAAGAAGAAGTCGAAACCTTGGCACGTCCATGTTTGAACATGCTCAATCGTTTGACGTATGAAGTAACAGAAATCGCCTTGGATCTTCCAGGGATCAATTTGGAGTTTTAGTCATGAAATTAGCTGTCATTACAGATTCTTCAGCCTATTTAGAGGAGAAGACGCTGCAAAGAGAGAATCTATTTATCTTGGATATTCCTGTTAACATTGATGGGGAGGAGTATGTTGAAGGTGTCAATCTGACTGCTGAGGAATTTTATCAAAAAATGGTTCAGTCTGTAGAATTGCCTAAAACTAGCCAACCAAGTATTGCCAAATTGGATGAGATTCTTAGTTCTTTGAAAGACGAGGGTTATACCCATGTCTTGGGACTCTTTCTTTCGTCAGGAATTTCAGGCTTTTATCAGAACATCCAATACATGTTGGATGAGTATGATGGCTTGACCATTGCCTTTCCAGATACCCATATCACCAGTTCCCCTCTAGGATTTATGGTAGAGAGTGCTTTTGAATGGGCAGAACAAGGTGATGATTTTGCCCAGATTCAGGAGAAGTTGGGGATCCAAATTGCTGATAATTCAGCCTTTATCATAGTAGATGACCTCGACCACTTGGTTAAAGGAGGACGTTTGTCAAATGGGGCAGCTATCTTAGGGAATCTCCTCAGTATCAAGCCTATCCTTTACTTTAATGACCAAGGTGTGATTGAAGTTTACGAAAAAGTTCGTACGGAAAAGAAGGCAATCAAACGTTTGGTGGAAATCATCAAGGAGTTGACAAAAGATGGGGACTACCGTATAACAGTCATCCATGGCAATGCTCCTCAAAAGGCAGTGGATTTGCGCCAGCTTTTGATGGAGAGTGGTGTGACTTCTGAGATTCCAATTAATACCTTTGGGAGTGTCATTGGGACCCACCTTGGAGAAGGTAGTATCGCCTTGAGCTATACACCAATCGTCTAAATTGTTCTTACAAGCTTTGTATCTTAGCAATTGAACACGGCCTACCTGCCTCTTGAAAAAAGATGCCTGTCTTGCCTTTCGTAGAAAGTCAGCGCCATTCCTTATTTTTCATGGGCAGCTAACGTCCTTTGTATCTTGATAATTGAACACGCCTGGAACCCTGTGTGAAAAAGATAGTTCTTCCAAGGAGTAGACA
>NZ_AJRE01000213.1:0-1534 GCF_000296955.1 Streptococcus sp. GMD4S | reverse complement strand
ACTGGGCGCTCCCAGCATAAACAAAGAGGCTCATCAAGCCCATCTCAACAGGTGTCACATAGGGCGCACCGATAATCCCACAAGCCAGGCCAATGCTGACATAGCCAAGGGCAGTCGGCATGGCCGCCTGTACACCTTCCCAAAATCCTTTTTCTTTCATCCTTCTCCTCATATTCTCTCCAATTGAGGCTGTTCGTTATCACAGCCACAGCACGGACTATTATAACATATTCAAATAAGGGAAAAAAGTTTAGAGTTTGAAACTTGAAGCTAGTAAACATTGTAAAAAATGTTACCTGTTTATGGATACATGAGAAATTGATCCACTCGAATCATATACTTGTTGGCTTCAGTTTTTTCAGCATCTTCATCTTCTGTCGGATAGACATCGACCCAGAGTTCCCACTGTTGTCCTTTCAGCTTGACCTTGTAGCGATAACCGTCATCATAGAGTCCTACCGGATCAGTGGTCATGGACTGGTAATCTGGGAGTTCTTCCAATTCTTTTTTTACAGTCTGGGATAGATTGTTGATCACTACTTGTTGCTCCCCTTTTGAAGCTACAGTAATATGAGCTGTCGCTTCTTCCAAGCGATGCGATTTTGAAAATGTGAATCTTACTCGACCTGTATGGCCCTTCAAAGAAATATTTTCGTAATCATAGAAAAGGCGACCTGTTTTATAGAAATAAGGGTCTTCTGCACGCCAAGTATCGCGATAGGCCATTTCCTCTTCTTCCACCACTTGGCTAGCCTCTCCAAATACTTCTTCAAAAGATTTAACAGGCATACCAAACGAAAGGGATTCAAACAAAACTAGTTGCGTCTTGTTGATATTATGGCAAGCTGATAAAAGCATGAGTAAAGCTCCAAGAGCAAGTAAACTACTGATTATTTTTGTAATTTTCATATTTTTACTATACTAAAAAACTCTATCATTTGTCCAAGATAAAAGAGTTAACCATTAACTGACTTCTATTCTAGGGTATAGAAGGAAAGGATTACGATGCATGCCTCCGATATTGACTAATCCCAACCCCATATTTCTTATCTTCAGGTTTCTCATGATAACCTAGTTCTGTTGGATAGACTTCAACCCAGAGTTCCTCCATTTGTCCTTGTAATTTGGCTTTATATCGATAAGAATCTTTCTCGAGTCCTAGCATTTCAACAGTCAAAGACTGATAGTCTGGCAAAGTTTCAATCTCTGTTTTTATAAACTGAGATAAATTGTTGACCAGTTCTTTCTGTTCCACTTTTGAATTGATAGGAAAAGAGACTCTTACTTCTTCTAAAGTATGCCATTTTGAAAATGTGAAATCTGCACGAACAGTATAGTCTTTCCACCTCATGTTTTCGTAATAGTAGAAGAGGCGACCTGTTTTATAAAAATAAGGGTCTTCTGCACGCCAAGTATCACGATAAGCCATTTCTGTTTCCTCAACAACTTTATCAGCTTCTCCAAATACTTTTTCAAAAGATTCTGTGGACATATAAAAGGAAAGAGATTTAAACATGACTAACTGCGTACTAGG
>NZ_AJRE01000212.1:0-1539 GCF_000296955.1 Streptococcus sp. GMD4S | reverse complement strand
CAGCGTAAAGCAATTGTTGACGGACTAGCTGATTCTATCCAAGAGTTAAAGGGAGCCAATGTTGAGCTAACTGAAGAACAAATCATGTCTATCCTATTAACGAACCAGTATTTAGATACGTTGAATAATTTTGCAGATAAAGAGGGTAATAATACAATCTTCCTACCAGCAAATCCTAATGGAGTCGAGGACATAAGAACTCATATATTATCGGCTTTAAAAGCCAAATAAAAATATGCAGAATAATATAGTTACGACGAATATATGTTTTTTTATTGACAAATGAAATAAAAACGTATACAATTAAGTATTGTAAAGAATAATTTAGGAGAAGAACATGGCTAAGTCGAACTTTGAAAAAGTAGAAGCAGTTGTTGGCTGGGTTCGTGATAAGAAAATCACAGGCTACCGTATCTCTAAAGAAACGAATGCGCGTGAAATGTCTATCATTGCTCTAGCACAAGGACGCGCAAAAGTTAAAAATATTTCATTTGAAACAGCTCTTGGTTTAATCGATTTCTATGAAAAAAATCATGAAAAATTTGAAGATTAAACTGTGGTCACAGGCAGATTCCTGAATCGAGTCTGCCTTTTCTTTACAATTACAAATTAAAAAGACTGCATTCTTTATGCAGTCTTTGTTTATTAGCTGAGATAGCGTTGAAGAAATTCTTTTGTCCGTTCTTCTTTAGGGTTCGTGAAGAGTTCTTCTGGTTTACCTTCTTCAGCAATGACGCCCTTATCCATAAAGATGACACGGTGAGAGACATCGCGAGCGAATTCCATTTCGTGGGTTACAACGATCATGGTCAAGCCTTCTTGAGCCAAATCCTGCATAATTTTGAGGACTTCTCCGACCATTTCAGGGTCAAGAGCAGATGTTGGTTCGTCGAAGAGAATGGCATCAGGATTCATGGAGAGAGCGCGGGCGATAGCCACACGTTGTTTCTGACCACCTGATAGTTGCTTCGGTTTGGCTTGCCAGTAACGTTCTCCCATACCAACTTTTTCGAGATTCTCTTTGGCAATTTTTTCAGCTTCAGAGTGGTCACGTTTGAGTACAGTTGTTTGGGCAACGATCGTATTTTCAAGGACATTCAGATTTTCAAAGAGATTGAAAGATTGGAAAACCATACCGAGCTTTTCACGATAATGGGTGAGGTTATAGCCTTTTTCTAAGACATTTTCTCCTCGATAGAGAATCTCACCCTCTGTAGGTGTTTCTAGTAAATTAATCGAACGAAGGAAGGTTGATTTTCCACTTCCTGAGCTCCCGATGATGGAAATAACCTCTCCTTTATGGACGGTGAGAGAAATGTCTTTTAGCACTTCGTTTTGCCCATAGGATTTTTTGAGGTGTTTGATTTCAAGGATTGCTTGTGTCATTTTTTCAAATCCTCCGTTTGCATTTGGTTAGCACCTGTAGTGTAAGTATCCATGTCCATACGACGTTCGATGAAGCGTAGGATACGGGTCACAGTAAAGGTGAGGACAAAGTAAATCACGGCGATGATGGTAAAGGTCTGGAAGTATTGATAA
>NZ_AJRE01000211.1:0-1545 GCF_000296955.1 Streptococcus sp. GMD4S | reverse complement strand
ATATTTTTAAAAGCTTCCGCAATCTTGTTCATAAAGCCATCTAATGAGTCTACCGTCTCTACTAAATTTTCCATACATGTTTTTGCGACACCAGCACAGGATTCTAGACTACTTGTGACTGATGAGTCAATAATAGTCGACATCCCCTTTGAAATCTCATCTGTCGAAACTTTGATACTCGCCTTAATGCTTTGAATTCGCATTGGCTGAATTCGCTTAACGGACATTACTCAACTCCTCCTTTGGTTTCAAGACATTGATAAACTCTTCATAAGAGTGAACCACATGGTCCTTCCCGTCCCTAGTTACCTCTCCATAAACCGTGAGGTTATCAAATAAATCACGGTCCTTAGGAATTAAGAGGCTAAAAATATCTGATAAAAGCTTAACATCTGTCTCGTTAGTTAAAAAATAGAGACTTCCTTTTTCTTTACTCATCAAGTCATAAGCTTTTGGGTATTTCTCCCTCAAGAGCCAATCTGAAGACTGTTCAATCACAGATTGTGAGAGATTAAGACAGGTAGTGTTATCTATAAAATCATCATTATAATAGTAATTTTTCAAACTTGTATAACGGTTAAATAAATATGTATACCTATTCTCAAGAGCAACCCCAAGTTCTTTAGGAACATCCTCTAGCTTACCTGTTTCCATATTAAAGAGGACTTCCTTACGGTCATGACCCCCAGTTTTTTGGAGAACTACCTTACGATACTCTTGATCATTGTATGTGACAAAATTAATATAAGTACTTGAAACTGGAAAGTATGACGAATCATAATCCGCAACAGCCTTTAAAAGGTCATACTCCTTACGAGGCAAATCATCCTGACTGGTATCATAAACCTGAATCTTCCAATACTCCCCCCAACTCAGATTCTTGACATCAAAGCGATTATCGTCCCATTTGTAAATTAAACGTTTACTGTCTGTCGAAAGGTAACGTTTCCCATAAATTGCACTGGTATACTCCAGTGGTTCTTCATTAGCTTCCTGCTCATTGCTATGATTGACATATTTCCAAGAAATGACCAACCCCTGTCTATTAGCTAGAAACTCATAAGAAGCTGGTTCTACCTCAGGAGTTCGCACTTTATAACGGTCATGTGTTAGGTAGCGATATAAGGGATAGGCTCCAGAAACCACAACAAGAAGGCTAAAAAGTCCCAGAATGATTAGTATTTTTTTCCTGTATTGTTTCATTGACTTCCTCCTGAATATTTGTTGTTTGTATCTGATAAACAAAGATTATAAACTCTTAATCCATTATACCATATGCGTGACACCGTGAGAAGATGAGAAAAGCAAAAGAAAACCACTTGAAATGGATTCAAGTGGCGAATAGTTAGGGGAGCTCATTATAAACAGAGGCATCATAGATCTTCTGTTGGATTCGTTTCTTTTCTGTATACTCTTCTGGTGAAACTGTATAAATCTCATTCGTTTCAATAGATCCTGCTAAATCGGTATCCATATTTTTAAAAGCTTCCGCAATCTTGTTCATAAAGCCATCTAATGAGTCTACCGTCTCTACTAAATTTTCCA
>NZ_AJRE01000210.1:0-1550 GCF_000296955.1 Streptococcus sp. GMD4S | reverse complement strand
GGCTTCTATCTCAAGATTTTTGGTCTTGATGCCAAGGAAGACCAAGAGCTCATTAAGAGTTTGGGGCTCGATACCTATACACAACTCCTGAAAGAAGCAGATGCTGAGAATAAAGATGTCACTAAGCGTTATGAAAAATACGCTGAAGCTCAAGCTTGGATGATTGACAATTCTCTAGTTATGTCTGCTATGTCAAATGGTGGTACAGCCTCTGTAACCAAAGTAACTCCGTTTACACGTGCCTACTCCCTAGTGGGAATCAAGGGTGACGGAAATAATTATAAGTACATGAGATTACAAAAAGACCCTGTTACCAAGAAACAATTTGATGAAGCCAAGGCTAAGTGGGAAGAAGAAAGTAAAAAAGCTATCGAAAAGAGCCAAAAAGAGTTTGAAAACCACGTAAAATAAGATTACAGACAAGGTTGCCCCTGAGCGCCTTGTCTTTTTGTGCAGAATGGCATTCGGAACTTTGCTTATATTTCAGAGCAACTTAAGAGAACAAAAGCGAATGAAAACGCTGAAAATAGCAAGGATGGATGGAATTTCCATCATGATTGTGATATAATATTTATAACTATTAACGTGTATAGGGGATTATCATGAGTAGACGTTCAAAGAGAGCTCGTTCTGGCAACATGAAACGAAATATTAACATAGTCTTATTAACCATTTATCTACTGTTGGGTGGTTTTTTGCTGTTCTTGATTTTTAAACATAATATCTTAGCTTTTCGGTACCTCAATATCCTTACGGCGGTTCTTATTCTCATTTCTGCTGTAATTGCAATCCTTCTGATAGTGTATAAAAAAGCCGAGAAGTTTACGGTTTTCTTTTTGACACTTGCTATCGTAGTTAGCTCCGTTTCTCTCTATGCTTTGCAACAGTTTGTCGGTTTTACCAATCATATCAATGCGACCTCAAACTACTCAGAGTATTCAATCAGTGTGGTCGTTTTGAAAGATAGTGAGATCAATAATGTGACTCAACTGGATACGGTTACGGGGCCAACAGAGACAGACAATGACAATATTCAAAAGTTGTTAGCAGATATTAAGACCAGCCAGAGTAAGGACTTGACAGTTGAGAAAGCGACTTCTTACCTAGCAGCTTATAAGAGTCTGCTTTCTGGTGAAACGAAAGCAATTGTCTTAAATAGTGTCTTTGAAAATATCATTGAAGCAGAGTATCCAGATTATGCTTCAAAAATCAAAAAAATCTATACAAAACAATTAACTAAGGATGTTGCGGCACCAAAGGTATCGAAGAATAAAGCTTTCAATATTTATGTGAGCGGTATTGATACCTATGGTCCGATTAGTTCCGTTTCGCGTTCTGATGTGAATATTCTAATGACTGTGAATCGAGATACCAAGAAAATCCTTCTCACTACAACTCCTCGTGATTCCTATGTTCCGATTGCGGATGGAGGAAACAATCAAAAGGACAAATTGACCCATGCAGGGATTTATGGAGTAGACTCGTCGATTCATACCTTGGAAAATCTCTATGGGGTGGATATTAACTATTATGTGCGCTTGAACTTTACC
>NZ_AJRE01000209.1:0-1567 GCF_000296955.1 Streptococcus sp. GMD4S | reverse complement strand
CGTTCAATCAGACTCTGAGCTTTTTCAATATCATTGTTTTCCACACTATCAAGGGCATCCTTGATAAATGCAGTTGTTGCTTGATAAATCTCAGCTAATTCCTCTAAAGCAGCATCAGAAAATTGAACATTCTTACGTTGAAGGTAGTCTGTTAGGTTGAGCAAGCCTTCTGCGTGGTCCCCAATTCGTTCCAAATCACGAGATGAATCCAGAATGTTGGTCAAGACTTCGCTTTCCTTTTGGCTCAAGGATTCGCTTGAGAGTCGAATGAGGTAACGAGTGAGTTTTTCATCGATGGTGTTGATAGCTTCCTCTGTCTTGTGCCCTTTTTCAGCTACCTTTGCATCCAAACCGATGATATAGGTATAAGAAAGGTCAAAAGCTTTGGCTGCATAGTTCCCCAAGTGCAAGAGTTCTTTTTTGGCATTTCCTAGGGCAATAGAAGGAGATTGCTGGATAAGTTGTTCGTCGAGATAAAGAGGCTCGTACTTGACAACCTCGTCTTCACCAGGGATGAGCTTGGTTACAAAGTAGGCCAAGGCTCCGATGAATGGAAATTGTACAATGGTGTTACTTACGTTAAAGGCACCGTGCGAGAAGGCGATGGTCATCTCAGGTGAGAGGTGAAGGAGTGCCTGGAAGTACTCGATCATAGCAGTAAAGGGGCCTAATAAGATTAAGCAAAGAATAGTCCCTAAAACGTTAAAGGTAACGTGGGTTGCCGCAACGCGCTTTGCAGAGACATTGGCTCCAGCTGCCGCAATGATAACTGTTAGGGTTGTCCCGATATTATCTCCGAAAAGAACTGGTAGTGAACCTTTAAGGTCAAGGAACCCACCTGCATAGAGACCTTGCAAAATCCCGATAGTTGCAGAAGATGCCTGGATGAGGACGGTAATCACTGCACCAGCTACCACTCCTAAAATAGGATTTTGTCCCAAGGTTACCATATATTCCTTGAATTGTGGTAAATCTTTAAGTGGACTCATCCCGGCACTGATGAGGTTGAGAGCGTAGAAGATTCCCCCTACACCAAACAGGATGCGCCCGATATTGTTTGCTGTTCTGTTTTTTGTGAAGAAGAGGAACATGGTTCCAAGGAAAATCAAGGGTAAAGCATACTCGCCTAGTTTGAAACCGATGATAAAGGAAGTAACAGTGGTTCCGATGTTGGCTCCCATGATAATTCCGATAGCCTGTCTAAGAGTGAGAAGACTAGCGCTGACCAGTCCGACCGTGATAACTGTAACCCCCGTACTTGACTGAATCAGGGCAGTCACGACGATTCCGACTAGAACGCCTAAAAAGGGATTGCTAGTGTACTTGTCAATGTAAAAACGAAGGCGATCTCCAGCAGCTTGTTGCAAACCGTCTCCCATGGTCTTGATACTGTATAAAAATAGTCCTAGACCTCCTAAAAAGTGAAATAAAATTTCCTGCCAATTAATGGACATTTCTTTTTCCTCCGAAAAATAATAACGGAATTTCTCCTATTCTATTTTAAAGGATAAAAGTAAATCTCACAAGTGTTTAGCTGAAATTTTCATAAGAAACAAGAACTTTCTTT
>NZ_AJRE01000208.1:0-1588 GCF_000296955.1 Streptococcus sp. GMD4S | reverse complement strand
TTTTTTCTTTTAATCTTTATTATCGTGCTATAATGGTAGGAGAAAGCTATAAAGGAGCAGCTTATGAAGACGACATGTTCAATTAGAAAAATGCAAGAATCTGACATACAAGAACTATCTCGAGGATTTATCAGCCAAGGTTGGCCAAGTAGAGAGGAGATTTTAACTCGATACTTTAAGGAGCAAGAAAGTGGGGAGAGAGAAGTCTTAGTTGCAGAGGTTGAGGGTGCTTTAGCGGGTTATATCACAATTTTGTCCTGCGCTAAGCAGGGGCCTTTTGCAGAAATCTATCCAGAACTCTCAGATTTTAATGTCTTTGAACCTTTTCAAAATCAAGGTATTGGAAATCTCTTGCTGGAAGAAGCAGAAAAACAAGTTAGGCTCATATCGGATAAGGTGACCCTTGGTGTTGGGCTCCATTCAGGGTATGGACCTGCCCAGAGATTATACATCAAACGAGGCTATATTCCAGATGGGACGGGTGTTTGGTATCAGAACCATCAACCGGCCATGAATGCGGTTTGTGAAGATATCGGAGAATTGGTCTTGTATCTGTCGAAAAATTTGTTTTAAGACAGATTTTATAAGGTTTAAATTTTAAATATAGTAAACAACAATCACAGTCCCTTTTTCATTCGAAAAAGGAATTTTTTTGTTTGAAATTGTTTGATTTATTCCTCAAAGTGGTAAAATATAATTGTTTGAATTATCAAGATAAAAATAAATATCAAAAAAAACATATAAGGTTTAGTTTTTTTAAATACGGATTCTTTTGAAAAGTCTTAAAATTTCCTAAAATAAGGCTTTTTAAAGGTTGTAAATAATATTGTTACAAAAAGGTTACAAATTGTTAAAATTAAATTAAATGCAATAATATAATTTGGAAAAAATTTGACATATAAATTAATTGACGGTAAAATAATTAAGATAATCAAATTAATTGATTTGCGCAATAATTCGATATAAAGATTAATCTGATGTGTCAAATTTTATTATAGTAGAAGGATAGCGTAATGAAGAAACTGAAAGTGATGGTTGTTTTTGGAACACGACCAGAAGCTATTAAAATGGCCCCTTTAGTGTTAGAATTGCAAAAACATAGTGACAGCATTGAGACGATCACAGTTGTGACAGCTCAGCACCGTCAAATGCTTGATCAAGTTCTTGAAACGTTTAGCATCGAGCCACATTATGACCTGGATATTATGGGGAAAAATCAATCCCTCTTAGACATTACTGGAAAAATTTTAGAAAAGTTTGATCCAGTTGTTAAGCAAGAACTTCCAGATATAATTCTTGTTCATGGAGATACAACAACAACTTTTGCAGCAAGTTTAGTTGCTTTCTATAATCAGGTACGAATCGGCCACGTTGAAGCTGGCCTAAGGACATTTGATAAGTATTCTCCTTTCCCAGAAGAAATGAATCGTCAGATGACTGATAACCTAGCGGATCTCTATTTTGCTCCAACTAGTGAGAGTAAAGAAAATCTCCTCAAGGAAAATCACCCTGAGTCTGCTATTGTCATTACGGGAAATACAGCCATTGATGCCTTGAAACTAACCGTTCAATCGGATTACTATCATGA
>NZ_AJRE01000207.1:0-1598 GCF_000296955.1 Streptococcus sp. GMD4S | reverse complement strand
TCAGGGTTCTGAACGTCCATGATAACCCCACCTTTGAGCATCTGTGCCAAGTTTTTATTTAGTTCATAACGATTTTCAGTCATTTCTTAATCCTCATCATTTGTATTGGTAGCTACCATTTCATTTTAAGCCAGATTAGAATGAAGTACAAGATAGAAAAAGGATAATTGTGTGGGTACAGATTGACACTCAATGAAAATCAAAGAGCAAACTAGGAAGCTAGCCGCAGGTTGCTCAAAGCACTGCTTTGAGGTTGTAGATAGAACTGACGAAGTCAGTAACATATATACGGTAAGGCGAAGCTGACGTGGTTTGAATTTGATTTTCGAAGAGTATAACTAAAAAACTATCTGACCTTAACTTAAGGCCAGATAGCTCAGCTATTGTTATTTTTCAGCTGTAAGTGCAGCCATTGTGATGTAATTGTATGGTTTGTTGAAATGTGGCAAGAAGAATAGGTCTGTCAAAGCCAATTTATCAATGGTTACATGCTCTTGGATAGCAAGTGAGAACATGTGGATTCCCATGCTGATAGCAGAATCGTGTGAAACCATTTGCGCACCAAGGATTTCGCGGC
This sequence comes from Streptococcus sp. GMD4S, assembly GCF_000296955.1. NCBI lineage: Bacteria > Bacillati > Bacillota > Bacilli > Lactobacillales > Streptococcaceae > Streptococcus > Streptococcus sp. GMD4S. The sequence continues at coordinate 1,021 of NZ_AJRE01000207.1, read as the reverse complement.
TGTCTTTGTCAAAGACAATCTTGATGGCAACTTCGTGGTTGTCATGTTTGATAAATTCTGGTTTTTGAAGATCGTTAAAGCCAGTTTCAGTTGCATTATAGCCTGCAGCCTTGGCTTTTTCAAGAGTCAAACCAGTCGAAACCATGTGAAGACCGTAGATAGAAATACCGTTTGATCCTTGAACTCCGATTCCTTCCAATTCATGACCACAAGCGTTATAAGCACCAACGATACCAGTACGTACAGCATTAGATGCAAGAGCGATGTAGCTTGTATCTTTACGAGCATTGTCATAAACAGTTGCACAGTCACCAACAGCGTATACACCTGGGATAGATGTTTCTTGTTTCTTATCTACAAGGAAAGCACCGTTACGGAAGAGTTCAATCTTACCGTCAGCAAGAGCTGTGTTTGGACGGAAGCCAACAGCAAGAACCACCATATCCACATCAAATGTTTCTTTGTCTGTTACCAAGCGTTCAACTTTTCCATCACCTTGGATGGCTTTAACTGTTTGACCAAGAGCCAAGCGAATGTTGTGGTCTTCCAAGTTCTTCGCCATCATTTGAGTAAAGTCTTTGTCATAGTAGCCGTTCAAGACAGTGTCTACAATATCTACAAGCACTACTTCTTTTCCAAGACGCTCGAAAGCTTCAGCAAGTTCTACACCGATGTAACCACCACCAACAACGGCAATGCGCTCAAGGTGTTTGCTCTTGTCTTCAAGTTTTTCAATAACTTCTTCAGCGTTTTGGTACAATTTAACAAATTGTACATTTTCAAGAGTCGCTTTGAATTCGCGGTTACCCTTAACGATTTCAACACCTTCGATTGGAGGCAAGATTGGAGTTGAACCAGTTGCAAAGATCAATTTATCATAAGACTCTTTGTGTTCTTTACCTTCAACTTCTGCAGTCACAACTTTGTTATCGTAGTCAATTGAAAGAACTGGTGAGTTCATGTAAACTTTAGCACCTTTTGCTTCCAATTTTTCTTTATCAGAGTAGAAGAGACCTTCTGG
>NZ_AJRE01000206.1:0-1609 GCF_000296955.1 Streptococcus sp. GMD4S | reverse complement strand
TCCTCCAGTACCACAGCCATGGTTGCCACCGCTCAAAGAGCGAATCGCACTAGACGAACTGGAAGAAGTGCAACCGACAGTAGCCTGGACACAAGAGAAACCACTCTCTGTCCTCTTGGGGATGGCAGATATCCCGCAGGCCCAGAAGCAGGAAGCTGTCTCTATCAATCTCTCCAAGGATGGTCATATCCTCCTCTACGGAAGTCCGGGTACAGGAAAGACCACCTTCCTTCAGACTGCTGGTATGGACTTGGCTCGCAAATTCAGTCCCAAGGCCCTTACCATGTACTTGATGGACTTTGGTACCAATGGTTTGGCTCCATTGTCCAAGCTTCCACAGGTGGCGGATACCATGCTTCTGGACCAAACGGAGAAGATCTCTAAGTTTGTACGAATCATGGAGAAAGAACTCAACCGTCGTAAGAAACTCCTTGCGGACTATGGTGTTGGGACTTTAGACCTCTACCGTCAGGCCAGTGGTCAGGAAGAGCCGGCTATTGTCATCCTCTTAGATAGCTATGAGGCCTTCAAGGAAGAAGCCTATGAGGCGGAACTCTTCAAGCTCTTGGTGCGCATCTCCCGTGAAGGTCTCAGTATCGGGGTTCACCTCTTGGTGACAGCCGGACGTCAGACCAACCTTCGTGCACAACTTTACTCAAACTTCAAGCACCAGTTGAGCCTGCCACAAAATGAGGCGGGTGAAGTGCGGGCCATCGTGGGCTCTACGCCACTCGCTATGACTATGGAAGACATCAAGGGCCGTGCCCTTATGAAGCGGGAAGAAGTGGATGTGATCCAGCTGGCACTCTCAGTTTATGGAGCTAATGATACCCAAGTCCTCAACAACCTACGTCAGGAAGTGGCTTCCCTCCAAGAAGCCTGGACAGGACAACGCCCAAGTGCCATCCCGATGGTACCAGAGGAGTTGACGGAGAAAGACTTCTATAGCCGAGCAAGCGTGCAGACTGCCTATGAACACGGCCTCGTGCCATTAGGACTTGACATGGAGACAGTTGAGCCCGTCACTTGGAATCTGGCTAAAGGAAATCTTCTCTACCTAACAGATAAAGAAGAACAGATGACAGCCTTGGTGAAACACATTGCCAAAGGGAAACAGAAGGTCATCATCTTGGCACCGAAGTATCATAACTTACCTGAAATGGAAGGAGTGACGATTCTTGCAAGTCCAGAGGAATATCAGGCGGGGATTGCAAGTATAGAGAAGAGAATTCAGGAGCGGTTAGAAGGCAAACAGCGAGATCATGTTGCAACAGTGGTTGTTTACAATTTAACCGAATTAGTGGTAGAATTAAACTCAGAAGCGCTTGATACATTGGCTTATGTCCTAGACAAAGGAATTCGAGCTGGATATGGTTCTCTTGTAATGAGTTCGCCATTGATTACTAAATACATTGATGTGGTCTCAAAAACTGTTCGCTCTTATAAGCAGGCTGTTATAGGGCTTCGCTTAAGCGATCAATCAGTTCTGACAGTAACCAACAGACCTGTTCGTGAGCCACAATTAGAAGAACAAGAACACTACTATGTGGCCGATGGGTTAGCAAGTAGAATGAAAGTATTAATGATATAAGGAGGAGTGATGGGGAAA
>NZ_AJRE01000205.1:0-1614 GCF_000296955.1 Streptococcus sp. GMD4S | reverse complement strand
TCCAGATGTTGGATGAGTTTGGTGATGCTGCTTTCTTGGACTTGAAGGAGACCTATCAGACGAGCTTTGATGCCTATCGCAAAATGCGTAAGCAGGTTTTGGAAGTCAAGAAAAACCAACAGGAACACAAGGCTCGTATTGAGATGTTGGAATTTCAAATGGCAGAGATTGAGGCTGCAAACTTGCAGGCTGGTGAAGACTTGGTTCTCAACCAAGAACGAGATAAACTCCTCAATCATAAAAATATTGCGGATACGCTAACCAATGCCTATAGCATGTTAGACAATGAGGAATTCTCCAGTCTTGCTAATGTCCGTTCAGCCATGAATGACATGGAAAGTGTCGAAGAGTATGACCCTGAATACCGTGAAATTTCAAGTTCTCTATCAGAAACCTACTATGTTTTAGAAGATATTACCAAGCGTTTGGAAGATATTATTGATGACTTGGATTTTGATGGCAATCGCCTCATGCAGGTTGAGAATCGCTTAGATCTTCTGAATACGATTACTCGCAAGTATGGTGGAACTGTGGACGACGTTTTGCTTTATTTTGCCAAGATTACGGATGAGTACAATCTCTTGACTGGAAATAACCTTTCTTCCGAAGATATGGAAGCAGAGCTCAAGAAATTGGAAGTTAATCTTGTTGATTTGGCAGGGCAGCTTGCATCAGCTCGCCATGACTTGGCCCAGCAGCTAGAAGCTGAGATAAAACAAGAGTTGCAAGATCTTTATATGGAGAAGGCTCAATTTCAAGTTCGCTTTAGCAAGGGCAAATTTAGTCGTGAGGGGAATGAAACGGTCGAGTTTTACATTTCCACCAACCCAGGTGAAGACTTTAAGCCTTTGGTCAAAGTTGCATCTGGTGGGGAATTATCCCGCCTTATGTTGGCTATCAAGTCAGCCTTTTCTCGTAAGGAAGGCAAGACCAGTATTGTCTTTGATGAGGTGGATACGGGAGTTTCAGGTCGTGTAGCCCAGGCCATTGCTCAAAAAATTCATAAGATTGGCCAGCATGGTCAGGTTCTTGCTATCTCTCACCTTCCACAAGTGATTGCCATCGCGGATTATCAATTCTTTATTGAGAAGATTAGCGATGAGCACTCAACGGTGTCGACAGTTCGTCTCTTGACTTTAGAAGAACGAGTAGAGGAAGTTGCTAAAATGTTGGCTGGGGAAAATGTAACAGAGGCGGCCCTTACCCAAGCTAGAGAATTATTGCAAACGAGGGAGAAATAAATGACAGACTATTATGTAATTGGAGATGTTCACGGAAAAGCAGGTATGCTGGAAGACCTTCTCAAAACATGGGATGGTCACACCCAGTTGCTCTTTCTAGGGGATTTGATTGACCGTGGTGAAGACAGTCGCCGTGTTCTAGAAATGGTCAAAGACTTGGTCGACAATCAAGGAGCTATCTGTCTATCAGGAAACCACGAGTATATGTTTCTGACTTGGCTCGATGACCCAGAAGAAAGCTATGACCATTATCGTCGCAATGGTGGAGATACAACTATTAACTCTATTTTAGGTCGTCCCTTGGATGCACCAGTTGATGGCGTAGAAGATGCCAAGCGTGTTGCGACTGAAGCGGCAGACTTGGTCGAATTTA
>NZ_AJRE01000204.1:0-1623 GCF_000296955.1 Streptococcus sp. GMD4S | reverse complement strand
TTGAATTGCATAGTTTGCTTCTTCTTTTGTAAATTTTCCAACATAAGAAGAAGTTAGCCACTCATAAATCTCTGTCTTTGATAAATGGTTATTCTTTCGGTATTCTCTTGCTGTAATTAAGGCATTTGCTTTGTAATCTGCATTCAAGTGATCGATGGCATACTGCGCTACTGAACTTGAAAAACCATTCCACGTTAATTGGTTATAGAGATCTTTTTTTGACATATGTAAAACCGAATTATAGCTTTTCGCTTTATTTAAAGCAGCATTGTACTGCTTCCCATCTAGTTTTGGTTGCCGCACACCATCGTAGTCTACATAGTGACGGCCACCATCTACCCATTTATCCCTAGCCATTTTACCGTCTGATTCAACATAATAACGACCGCCGTCTACCCATTCATTCTTGGCCATCTTACCATCTGATTTGAGATAATAATTTCCTACCCATTTGTTGCGAGCGTAGCTGCCTTCTGCTGTGAGATAGTAATATGAACCATAGTTTTTATCATAAATCCAGTCACTTTTAACCTTTTTTCCATCAGAATCAACATAATAACGACCACCATCTACCCATTCATTTTTAGCTCTCTTTCCATCTGATTTGAGGTAGTAATTTCCTACCCAGCCAGACTGAACTTTAGATTGTGATTTATCCTGTTTAGGAGTTGTTTCTTTAGCTTTTTCAGTCGGTTTTGATGCTGGTGTTTTCGGTTTCTCAGCAGGTTTTTGTGCTGGTGTTTTTGGTTTCTCAGCAGGTTTTTGTGCTGGTTTCGGTGCTGGTGTTTTCGATTTCTCAGCAGGTTTCTGTGCTGGCGTTTTCGGTTTCTCAGCTGGTTTTGGTGCTGGCTTTGGCGCTGGTTTTGGTTGCCACACACCATCGTCTCCTACATAATAACGACCACCATCTACCCATTCATTTTTGGCCATCTTACCATCTGATTTAAGATAGTAATTACCTACCCATGTGTTGCGAGCGTAGCTGCCTTCTCCTGTTAAATAATAGTATGACCCATAGTTTTTATCATAAATCCACTCAGCTTTAGCCATCTTACCATCTGATTTAAGATAGTAATTGCCTACCCATGTGTTGCGAGCGTAGCTGCCTTCTCCTGTTAAATAATAGTATGACCCATAGTTATTGTCATAAATCCATTCATTTTTAGCTCTCTTCCCATTTGATTTGAGATAGTAATTACCTACCCATGCGTTTCGAGCGTAGCTACCTTCTGCGGTTAGATAATAATAGGATCCATAGTTTTTATCATAAATCCATTCACTCTTAGCCATTTTACCATCTGATTTAAGATAGTAATTGCCTACCCAAGCATTTTGGACATAGTTTCCCGAAGCATTTAGATAGAAATAAGAATTAGCTTTTTTATCAAAAATCCACTTATTAGTAACTTTAGTACCATTTTCATAGTACGATGAGCCTACCCAACCAGACTGAGCTGTAGATTTGGACTTATCCTCTTTAGGACTTGTATTTTTAGGTTTCTCAGCAGGTTTTTGAGCTGGTGTTTTCGGTTTCTCAGCTGGTTTCGGCGCTGGCTTTGGCGCTGGTTTTGGTTCTGGTTTCGGTGCTGGTGTTTTTGGTTTCTCAGCAGGATTTTGCGCTGG
>NZ_AJRE01000203.1:0-1624 GCF_000296955.1 Streptococcus sp. GMD4S | reverse complement strand
GGAGATTGAGGACTTGACTCTTGTGAGAGAAGTGGCTCATTTCAAACCTATTATCGAAAATGAGTTGTCCAATCTCATCTATAATGCCCTGTGGTTTAGCCCAGCAACTCAGGCTTTGATTGCCTATATCAAGGAGACACAGAAGGTCGTCAATGGAACTGCAAAAGTTAAACTTTATAAGGGGAACGCCCAGGTAGTGGCTCGGAAATCACCAAATTCTCTTTACGATGAAAATTTGGCGACTTATACCAGTGCGGATACCTTTGACCAAGATGCGGCTGTTGGATTTATCAAGCTTTGGGGGCTTCCGACTAAGGTTTATTCAGAAGTTCAGAAAAATGTTGAGTAGTGACGCGATAGAAAGGGACGACAGGATATGCCGAAAAATACAAAATTATGGGGTGGTCGATTTGAAGGCACTGTGGAAGATTGGGTAGAACAGTTCGGTGCGAGTATTTCTTTTGACCACCAGCTGGCAAAATTTGATTTGATGGGTTCCCTAGCTCATGTTCAAATGCTAGGACAGACTGGCATTTTAAGCTTGGAAGAGGCAGAGCAGATCCAAGATGGTCTGCAAGCTTTGTTGCGAGATTTAGAGGCAGGAGAGCTTCATTTTGATATTGCAAATGAAGATATTCATATGAATATGGAAGTGTTGCTGACAGAGAAAATTGGTCCTCTGGCTGGGAAACTACACACGGCTCGTTCTCGGAATGACCAAGTCGCAACGGATATGCACTTATATCTAAAGGAGCAGCTTGGCCATGTCTTGGATAAGTTGGCGAATCTGAACAGTGTTTTGCTGGATTTGGCTGAAAAACATGTGGAAACCATCATGCCAGGTTATACTCATTTGCAACATGCCCAACCGATTAGTTTTGCCCATCATCTCATGGCTTATTATAATATGTTCCAAAGGGATAGCGAGCGCTTTGCATTTAACTTGAAACATACGGACCTATCTCCACTGGGTGCGGCTGCCTTAGCGGGGACAACTTTTCCAATCGATCGTCAATTATCGAGTGATTTATTGGGTTTCCAACAACCCTATACCAATTCCTTGGACGCAGTGAGTGACCGTGATTTTATCTTAGAATTTCTGTCAAATGCCAGCATTTTGATGATTGCTTGCGTATCATATAGAACTGGAATATCCTTGTAGCCTTGTTCTTGGTACCATTTTGGAAAGTCTTGAACTGTTTTTTCACCTTGTAGACCTGGTGCAATGACACTCAAGATTTCAAAGTCTCGATCTTGTTTGGCAGCTAATTCCATTAACTCAGGCATGCTTTTTTTACATGGTCCACACCAAGAAGCCCAGAATTTTAAATAGATCTTTTTCCCTTTATAGTCTGATAACTTGACTTCTTTGCCATCCATAGACTGCAAGGTAAAGTCTGGCGCATCCTTACCGACTGCGATTTGTTGTACAGCAGGTTGTTTGGGACTGCTTTTCTGTTTGGTTTCTTTTTCACCACAAGCAATCAACAAAAATAGAGACATGAGGCTCAATCCAGCAAAAATAACTTTTTTCATTTTTTCTCCTTTTATCCAAGAATTCCTGACAAGGCATTTAACTGCCCTAGCATTAATAATAATCCCATCAAAATAATCAAAGCTCCCC
>NZ_AJRE01000202.1:0-1629 GCF_000296955.1 Streptococcus sp. GMD4S | reverse complement strand
AATCAAGGCTGCTAGATTCTCAGCAGGGGTAAGAAAAGTCTCTTCCTGCTCCAATAAAAATGCTTCAAATTCCTTGGCAATCATCGAGCAAACTCCTTGGACAGACCTGGATAAACCTCATGATCACGTGTCAAAAAGTCTACTTTAAAATAGCTGTCATCAATCTCCACACGGGCATAGAGGCATTCTCTAATAGTTCCTCGTGGTTGGCTGATGGAGCCTGGATTGAGAAAAAGAGTCTTTCCTTCCATCCAAGCATTTGGTACATGCAAGTGACCATAGAGACAGATATCGGCATCTTCTTCCTGAGCCCAGTAGTCCAACTTTTGAAAGTTGAAATTGATATCAAACAAGTGTCCATGCGTCTGGATGATCTTAGTTGGACCAAGTTGAGTTACCAAACGTTCTGGGTAGCCAGCATAAAAGTCCATATTTCCTTTGACGACATGGATGCCTTCCCAGAGCGGAGAGTCTGGACGGAGTTCTGAGTCACCATCGTGAAAAATGGCATCGACTTTCCCCAGATAACGATCACGAATTTCTTCCACAATCAAGCTATCGCCATGGGAATCACTCATTACAATGATGGTTTGCTTTGCCATGATGGAAATACCTCCAAAAGTTTCTTAACGGCTAAGGCACGGTGGGATTGGCTATTTTTTTCTTCAAGGGTTAATTCAGCTGCTGACTTACCTGTCTCTCCCACAAGGAAGAGCGGATCATAACCAAAGCCATTTTCACCCTTGGGTTCAAAGTTGATATAACCTGGCCAGTCAGCTTCAACCACCAAGCTTTCCTTGTTTGGACTAGCTACGACTAGGGTTGTGTGGAATTGAGCCGAACGGTCCTTGAGTTCAAAGACCATGGCCAATTCGTGCAAGAGTTTGGCATTGTTTTCACGGTCGGTTGCTCCCACACCTGCAAAACGGGCTGACCAGACTCCTGGCAAACCGCCGAGGACATCGACTTTGAGACCTGAGTCATCTGCTAGCACCATCTTGCCTGTTAATTGGGAAATGGTTTCTGCCTTGAGGCGGGCATTTTCTTCAAAGGTCATACCTGTTTCAGCTACTTCAGGCAAATCTGGATAGTCATTGAGATTTTCCACATCGTAGCCTAACTTGTCAAAGATAGCTCGGAATTCCTTGGTCTTTCCTTCGTTACGAGTCGCAATGAGCAGAGTTTCTCTGACCTTGCTAGTTTCAAAGAAGGTTTCCACTTCAACTCCTTCTTTAGGCAATTCGACATGCAAAAGCTGTCCATTTTCAATCAAGAGCAGGGCACCCTGACGTTGGATGACTTCTAGATTGCGGCCTGCTTCAGCATTTAAAATCTCAACGATAAAGGAGAGCAGACGGAAGTTAGAAGACCAGCGCATCACCGTTATCGTAATCGGAAAGCCATTTTCCTCGTCCCGAAAAATCCGCGCTAAATCCATAAAATCAAGCTCGAGAGGATCTTTGATAAGGCTATAGATGCCTCCATAGACATCCCAGACACCGACATACCAGTCCTGGTCATCCTTGTATTCATAAATTTTGTTTGTCATAAAGTTACATGCTCCACATGAATCTCTTTTTCCAGCCATTCTGCTCCAATCTGGGCAAAACTTTGGCTATTGGCTGTTGT
>NZ_AJRE01000201.1:0-1658 GCF_000296955.1 Streptococcus sp. GMD4S | reverse complement strand
CAACTCCCTTGGTCAAGGTAGCAATCCCATCTTGGTTGAAGGAATATTCGTTGCTTCCGATAACAGCTGTTTCGTTCCGAAGCATACGTCCTTCATCGGTAAAGTAGTAACGATTTCCGTTATCACCTTGGTACCAGCCTTTCACACCATACTTGGCAATCATGTCCTTCACCCATTTCAGTTGTTCAGGTGAAAGGACGAGTCCGCCACCAAAGCGATCCTTTTCAGCCACACCATTGTCAACGGTTCCGTGTTGGTGAACCCCCAGAACTTTTCCTTGGCTATCGACAATCCCGCCACCAGACAAACCAGATACAGAAGTGGTTTTGTAGGTAATACCGGTTGTTCCCTTATCATCATAGGACTCAACAGATCGGATGGTCCCATCTGCCTTGTAAAGCTGACCAGCTAGGATAGGTTGTTTCAGTTCTTTGGAGCTCGAGTCAGTTGGGTAGCCAATCGTACTGATGGCTTCTCCCGGCTGATGTGTCTTGTGCTCCGCTAAAGGCGCAAAGGTTGCTGCTTTGTTTGGACTAGCAATCGGAAGAGGAATAGGAGCTTCTACAAGAGCAAGGTCATTCTTATAGCCTTTTCCAAACTCTTTCTTGTTCCAGAAATGTATGTCTTTTTCTCTGAATAAAACCGTAGTCCCAGAAGATGGCAGTGAGTTTTTCTTTTCGCTGTTTGAACCAACGTTATAGTAAAACTGGGCAGATTTTCCACCACGAATGTGACCTTCGCTAGTTTCTTTATTGGCTTCTAGGAAGTTATGAGCAACGGTAAGGATCAGGTTAGGTGCTACAAAGATACCTGAGCCTGAAACGAGGTAGCGTTGTTCCCCTGCGTTGTAAGTGCTGTAAACCATAGTAGCAGCAGTAGCAGGTTGTCCCTCGTAGTTGATGTGTTTGAGGTCTTGTCCACCGTTAATGATGGCACGATTTCCGTTCTCAGCTTCTTTTGGAGCTTCTTCCTTGTCCTTTAGAATGCTCTTAGTTTCTACTTTTGGACTAGCTTTTTGGTCAACGATAGTAGTCGTATCGAGTTCTTTGACAGGTGTGTCGGGATAGGCACGGTCCTGAATGTCTTCAGGGAGCAAGTCAGCACTGTTGGTATCGGCAACAGGTGTTTCTTGTTTTTCAGCTTCTACACGGCCTTCTTCTTTGACTGGTTCAACCTTGGTCTTTTCTATATCTGCGACTTGTTTCATTTGCTGATCTAAATTGGATGTTGTGGCAGGAGACGTTTCGTCTGCACGCACGGTTCCAGAAGCAAAAAATGCCAGTCCGACGATAACAGACGCCACACCTACAGTCAACTTCCGAATGCTAAATGTTTGCCCTTTTTCAAAAAGGTATCGATTCATAATATACTCCTAGTTTTTAGAAAGGCAGTCAGCTACTGCCCAAGCCCAAGTCTGACTTGGTTACAACTTGATTTAATGAAAAAACTCTCTGATAATTTGTAAGCCACCTTACCTCCTGTTTATAAAGCGCTTTCATTTTAAGATAAAAAAATTTAAAAGGTCATTTCTCCCTTAAAATGACTGAAAACTTTTAATATAACAAATATACTAAATTAATGAAAGAATTGCAATAGCAAAAAGCAAAAAAATAAATATAAATTAAAGAAAATCAGTTACTTTTTAAAGAAAAAACGCA
>NZ_AJRE01000200.1:0-1660 GCF_000296955.1 Streptococcus sp. GMD4S | reverse complement strand
TGATGGTTGGATTATTACCTGTAACTGTTGCTACAAGTTGACCTTGACCATTGTCTACAACTTTTACTGTTACTGTATAAGCATTTTTATCATAAGTTACACCAGCTTCACCACCATCTTTTTCAGTGATAGTATACGTGTGAGTTCCTGCAGCAGTGTATTCAATCGCTGGGAAAGCAACTGTTCCGTCTGCAGCATTCTTAGCTGTAGCTACAAGTTTGTCGCCTTCTTTCAATTCAAATTCATATTTATCTGCCTCAAGAGTTTTACCATTTAGGACTTTTTTAGCAGTAATTGAAGTTGTTGCAGATTTAACAGAATACGAATTTACAAAAACTTTATTGTCATATTTAACACTTGCAAACTTCTCACCATAAACATCTGTTACAGTAACTTCTGCGTTAATGGTCTTATCATCGTAAGCAAAACCTGGTTTTTGATCATTAACTTCTTTGATTTGATACTTATAAGTACCCACTGTAGAGAATTTAACGGCTTTAAATTTCACTTTGCCATCTTTATCATTCTTAACAGTTTCCACAACTGATCCGTTTGGATCAAGTAGTTGGAAGCTAAATTCTTCAGCAGCTAAGTCTTTTCCTTTTAACTGCTTAGAAACCTCAAATGAAACTTCTGTAGAACGTGAACCTGAACTAATACCTTCAGTTGTGGTTAATGGTGCAAAACCTTCTACATCAAAGTTTTCAGTTGAAGTCGTAATTTTAACGTTATTGAAAGCTTTCTTTGTTGTATTATCAACTGGTGCGGTGATACGAGTCTTATAAACTACATACAAACCTTGATTGGTTAGATCACCATTACCATTTGGAGTAATAGTGAAGTGATTAGAATCTTGAACAACAATGTGACTTGGATTCAAAAGAGGATGATGCTCATCTTTACCCCATTCAGTAAAGTAGTAACCTGTAATCTCACTAGCTAATACTTGTCCTTCAGGGATTGTATCTTGAATCGAAACACCTTCATAAGGATTGGCATATTTGTTTACGCGAATATACCAATTAATATAATTTGGATCGTTCGTATCTTGAACTCCCCATTTAGTGAATCCTGTTAGATCCTCATCTGGAACAATACGAGTCAAATTGTATACTCCTGCTCCAGGAATGTCGATTGGATACGATTTATTGAGTTCAACATTATCAGCCCATACAACAGTAAATAAGGCCGAAATTTGTTTCTCTTCAGGTAAGTTAGAAAAATAATCTTCGTTACTTACCGTTACAGTCGCTGTATTTGCAGACTTATTTGTCGTTAACTCAGCAACCTTAGTGACTCCATCGTTACCAAAGATTTCAGTAGTTGAATCTGATTCAATTTTGAATTCATTTGGAACTTTATAAACCATAAAGTCACCATTCTTCAACGTTGTTGAGTTGTCGAATTTGTAAGTGGTTTGAAGGTAAAATTTCCCTTCACCATACTCTGCACCATCAACTAACTTATTATTGTTAATTGTCGGTACTGTCGTTAGCGTATAGCTACTAGATGATAGTTCAGCAGCTTTAACCACATTGCTAGTTCTTAGTACTGGGATAAATACTGAAGCTACTAACAATAGCGCCATGAATGCATGAGAAAGTTTTTTATTAATCTTTTTCACAACATTTGCCTCCTTTATTTTTGGGGATAGATTCCC
>NZ_AJRE01000199.1:0-1693 GCF_000296955.1 Streptococcus sp. GMD4S | reverse complement strand
ATTTGCCTGACCGCCAAAATCCGGAGCCCCCTCTCTCAGAGCAGAGGCCTTCCAGGGTGTGTAGTCATCTAGGCGATTTTTAGAGGTCAAGCCCACTAAAATCACAGATTCTGAAAGGGAAGATAGGAAATCCAAGTTTCCATCATTCAAGAGAACAGCTGGATAGGTTTGGTTGGGATCATAAGTCGAAGGAAGGCTGATCTTAACTTGAATCCCTTCCCAATCAAACTCATTATTTATTGATAAAGTCATTGATTTTCTCAAGGGAATCAATCACTGCTGGACCATAGTCCATTAACTCATCGTAAGAAATGGTCATGATTTTTTGATTCTTAATAGCAGGAACATTTTCCAAAACTTCATTTGCCTTCATCAACTCTACTGCGTTAGCATCCAATTTTTTATTGCGGTCGCTGGTTACATAGATAATCAACTCAGGATCCATTGACACGAGATTTTCCAAGGTCAAACCTGATGTTCCCGTTGCAACGTTGGTATAACCAAGTTGATTTAGAAGGCTCTCTTGCAAAGCAGACTTGTAAGCACCGAAGGTTTCGTCATTATAAGCAACCATAATCAAAGCCTTTTTCTTTTCACCTTGGCTTGTTGGATTTGCTTTCTTAACAGCGTCAATTTTAGCTTGTAATTGGGCTGCGTATTCATTGGCCTTGTCCTGAACATTGAAAATCATTCCCAGATTTTTGACATCTTCTACGATATTTCCTAAATCTTGCTGAATCGTTGAGAGAGAAGCTTTTTGCGTATAGACTGGGATTTTGTTTTCATTCCAAGTGCTAACTGTTCCCAAGGATTTTTCTGAAAACATCATGTTTCGACCCATCACCGCATCTGGCTCATAAGAAAGGACTGTCTCTTGAGAGACTGTTTTTTTATCACCGATTTGAGGAATGGTCGCAATCGCGTCCTTGTATTTGTCTGTTACAGCATTGTCAGGGTTGAGCATGCCAGCAATTTTATCCTTCAAGCCTAACTCCAATAAGATTTCAGTTGTTGAAAGATTGTTGGTGATAACTTTTTCAGGTGCCTTGTCAAAGACTTGTTCGACTTCATTTCCCTTAACATCATAGGTTTTAACCGTTAACGGATAAGTCGTCTCTGTGCTGGCCTTTTGACTTGTTTCTGTGCTAGACTGCGTGGTAGCTTTTTCTGTAGTAGTGTTGCCACAAGCTGCCATGGTTAAGGTAGCTACTGTTACGAGTAAAATGCTTAGTGTTTTTTTCATCTTATTTTCCTTTTTACTTTTATAAATAGTGAATCATGGCTTGCTGATCCTCGGTCCAAGTCACCTGACTTTGAACTCCGTATACAGTTTGCAATGACTCAGGGGTGATGGTCTCCTTTGGAGTCCCTTGGTAAAGGATTTCTCCCTCTTTCATCAGATAGAGATAATCCGAATAGCGACAAGCAAGTTGAATATCATGTAGGACAGCTAAAACATTGACCTTGAGATTCTTCACAATTGCCAACAAGTCTAACTGGTACTTGATATCCAGGTGATTGGTAGGTTCATCCAGGAGCAAGAGAGTCGGTTCTTGCGCCAAGGCGCGTGCCAACAAGACTCTCTGTTTCTCGCCCCCTGACAAGGACGAATAGAGACGAGTTTTCTTCTCAAGCATATCCACCTTGACGAGAGCATCTTGAACGAGGGCATAATCCCTTTCCTTTTCCTTCT
>NZ_AJRE01000198.1:0-1695 GCF_000296955.1 Streptococcus sp. GMD4S | reverse complement strand
CCTTCTTGATAACTTCAAATGGAATCTTTTCTGCTCTTGTGATGAGTTCCGGTTTGGTTTCAACATTGGCAGCTAGTTCATTTTCATCAAGGCTTCCTGAGTGGGTTGCTGCTGGTTTGAGGCCTAGGTGGGCTGCCTTGAGTTTGGCTACGAGAGCGTCTAACTCGGCTTGTTTGTTACGGTTGAGGTTGTAGTTGAGAGCTTCTTTCGTTGCATTTAGGGCCTCCAAGCTTTCCTTGCTGTATCCATCCAAGTTTGCAGGGATTTGAGCAAGTTCCTCACGGAGGGCATTGTAGTTAGCGCGGAAGTAGTCTTTATTATTGTCTGCAAAGGCAGTCATGAGTTCAAAGATTTCTTCTTCCTTGTACTCAGCACTTGGTCTGTCTGCCCAGATAGCAAGCATGCTTCCGACGGTTGGAAGGTCTACCTCAGGATATTTGGTAGATGCAAGCTGGTTAAATGGTGTTTTTTTAGTATTTTCAATTGCTTTTTTGAGGAAACCACCACCATCTTCAGGTTTCTGGCCGAGAATGTAGTACCAGTCTCCGTTGGTGTTAAGGAATTTGTAGCCTTTGCTTGCCAGGTACTGAGGAGATGCAAGGTTGTAACCCCACCATCCCTTAGACCAGTAAGAGATGATGACATCCTTGTCAAACTCAACATCATCCTTGTCCTCGTAGTAGAAACCATCGTTGAAGGCCATTGGTTGAAGGCCTCTTTCTTTGGCCATAGCAGCAAGAGTGTTAGAGTACTCAGCAAACTTGCCATAGAGTCCATACCATTTGAGGTAGTACCAGCCTTGCGCGTTGGTAGCATCATTGGCATATTCGTCTGTACCGTAGTTGAAGATCTTAGTTTTGCCTGCAAAGAAGTCCATGTACTTGCCGATGAGGGCTTTGACAAAGTTAATCGCCTCTTCGTTTTCAAGGTCCATGGTTGTTTTGGATACCTTGTCAAAGTTGGCTTGAGGATTCTTGATTCCAAGTTTTTCCATAGCGACGAGCATGGCATCCATGTGACCTGGGCTGTTGATCGCTGGGATGAGTCCGAGGCCTTTTGATTTTGCGTACTCGATCAATTCAGTGATTTCAGCTTGACTAAGAGTGGTTCCGTTTGGATCATCGTAGTAAGCTTTTGTTCCTTCGATGATGGCCTTTTTGACGTCGTCACTTGCATAAGTTTTTCCGTTAGCAGCGATAGTCATATCATCAAGTAGGAAGCGAAGTCCATCATTTCCTAGGAGAAGATGCACATCAGAGTAGCCGAGTTCGCTCGCCTTGTCTACGATGCGTTTGAGTTGATCGAGCGTGAAGTACTTACGCCCAGCATCGATAGAGATTACCTTGTTCTTGGCAAGTTTTTCAACTTCGCGTTTCGCGTCTTCTTCTTTTTGAGCTTCTGGTGTGAAGGTCAAATTGCTGACAGCTTCTTGGAGTTTCGCGATTGCTTGGTCAATGGTGTCTTGTTGGGCACGGCTGAGGTTGCTATCAAGTGAGCGAATGGCTTTTTCAGCTTCTTTTACAGCTGCGACACTTTCTGCAGTATAGCGATTAAGGTCTGTTGGTACTTCTTTCAGAGCTTGCTCAGCAGACTCATAATCAGCTGCGAAGTATTCAGCATTGGCATTTGCGAAGCTACGCATGAGTTTGAAGAGGCGTGATGGTGAATAGCGTGCAGATGGGGTATCCGCCCAAG
>NZ_AJRE01000197.1:0-1713 GCF_000296955.1 Streptococcus sp. GMD4S | reverse complement strand
AGGCATAGCCTTTTTCTGCCATTTGGTCTTTGGGAATAAAGCGGATAGAGAGACTATTGATACAGTAGCGTAAGCCACCCTTGTCCTGTGGTCCATCCGTAAAAACATGGCCAAGGTGAGAATCTCCAACTCGGCTCCGCACTTCCATGCGTGTCATATTGTAAGACTTATCTTCCTTGTAGGTAGCAACATCTGGGCTGATTGGTTGGGTGAAACTAGGCCAGCCACAACCAGACTCAAACTTGTCCTTTGATGAAAAGAGGGGTTCACCAGTTGCCACATCCACATAGATACCGGATTCAAATTTATCCCAATAGCGGTTTGAAAAAGCTCGTTCTGTTTGATTTTTCTGGGTAACTGCATACTCCTCAGGTGACAAGGTCTTTTTCAATTCTTCATCGCTTGGTTTAGGATATTTACTGGCATCGATGACAGGGTAGGCAGCCTGATTAACATTGATATGACAGTAGCCATTTGGATTTTTCTTGAGGTAGTCTTGGTGATAATCCTCCGCCACCACAAAATTCTTCGAGTTTTCCTTTTCAACTGCCAGAGGTTGGTCGTATTTCTTAGCCACCTCATCAAAGACTTGGTTGATTACCTCCAAATCCTTTTCATCTGTGTAATAAACGCCAGTACGATACTGGGTCCCCACATCATTTCCTTGTTTATTTTTGCTGGTTGGATTAATGATGCGGAAGTAATGAAGCAGGATTTCCTTGAGGGAAATTTGATTAGCATCATAGGTGACATGGACAGTCTCCGCATGTCCTGTTTGATTGATCAATTCGTACTTGGTTGTTTCCCCTCTACCGTTCGCATAGCCTGAAACGGCATCTGTCACTCCAGGCACGCGTGAGAAGTATTCCTCCACTCCCCAGAAACAACCTCCAGCTAGATAAATTTCGTGCAAGTCTGCGTCTTTACTAATTTCTGTTTTTTTCACTGTTTTTCCTCCTTGGCTAACGGATGCTTTCTCAATTTGCGAGCTATCTGTCTGCCCTGCATTTCGCATCAATAGAAAATAGAAACCGGTTATGGCTAGGAGAATAACCCCTGCCAAGACAAAAAGTTTTACTTTATCATTCATAGCCTTTCTCTACCCCATTTCTTTCAATTCTTTTAAAATCATATCCTTATCCATAAAACCTGGTTGTGTTTTGACCAGCTTGCCTTCCTTGTCTATAAAGGCTTGAGTCGGGTAGGAACGGACACCATAACTTTCCAAAAGTTTGCCTGATGGATCAATTAGAACTGGAAAATTTTTATAATCCAAGCCCTTGTACCAATTCTTAAAGTCCGCTTCAGATTGCTCCCCCTTATGACCAGGAGAGACCACTGTCAAAACTACATAGTCATCACCAGCATCCTTAGCGATTTCGTCCGTATCTGGAAGGCTGGCTAGACAGATGGAACACCAAGAAGCCCAGAATTTGAGATAAACTTTCTTGCCCTTGTAATCAGATAAACGATAGGTCTTGCCATCTACACCTGTCAATTCAAAATCAGCGACTTCCTGACCTTTAGTCGCAGTTTGTGAACTAACTTGTTCTGTTTTGGATTGCTCCTTCATAGTAGACTCGTCTGACATGTTTTTAGCCGAACAGGCTGCCAAACAACAGATTGAGCCTACTCCAAGGAGACATGTTTGCCATTTTTTCATTTCTTTTTCCTCTCTATTCAAATAATGTAGTCAAAATGGAAGCATTTCCC
>NZ_AJRE01000196.1:0-1740 GCF_000296955.1 Streptococcus sp. GMD4S | reverse complement strand
TTCGCAGCTGCAGGTGACTTGAAAGTCAATCCAAAGAAAAAAGGCTTCTTTGACCATATAAAAGATGCCTTTGAAGGAGAATAAAGTAAAAAGAGCCATCGGGCTCTTTTTTACTTATCCTCAAGCTCCTGTGTTTCTTTTATCACAGCTAGTCTAGTCTGGAAATCTTTTTCCAAGACTTTGAACTTGTAGGTCAAATCTTTTTGGTATTCCTTGATAAGGGCTTTTTGTTGGTCGATGATTTGTAGGCTGTTTTGGATGATATCCAAATCATCCTTGATAGCTTCGACGCGGTCAGTTGTATCTAGCACTTCATCCTGAATGGCTTGGCGATTTTTCACGACAAAATAACTTCCAGCTGCAGCACCTGCAAATAGCAATAGATTGGATAGTTTCATGGCATCTCCTTAGGCATTTCTAATAGTTTCAGCGACTTGGGCAAGTTTGTCAAAGTCAGGTTCGTGGGCGATAAAGTCAATCTTAAGATCATCTTCTGCACCGTAGCGAGGTACAAGGTGCACGTGAGTATGAAAGACCGTTTGACCAGCAATTTCCTCGCAGTTGGCAATGATATTCATGCCGACAGCCTTGGTAGCCTGCATGACTTTTTGAGCCACTGTTGGCACTTGGGCAAAGAGTTGGCTGGCGCTGGTAGCGTCCATCTCCAAAAGATTGCGGTAGTGCTCTTTTGGTACGACCAAGGTGTGTCCAGGTGTTACTTGAGAGATATCAAGAAAGGCAAGAACCTGCTCATCCTCGTATACTTTTGAAGCAGGAATCTCCCCTGCGATGATCTTACAAAAAATGCAATCTGACATAAAATCCACCTCTACTGTATTGAATTTTGATATAATATAGCTACATTATACCAGATTCGGAGAAAATATGTTAGAAATTAAAAACCTGACAGGTGGCTATGTTCACGTCCCTGTCTTGAAAGATGTGTCCTTTACCGTTGAAAGTGGGCAGCTGGTCGGTTTGATTGGTCTCAATGGTGCTGGGAAATCAACGACTATCAATGAGATTATCGGTCTGTTGACACCTTACAGTGGGGAAATCAAGATTAACGGTTTCACCCTGCGAGAAGATGCGACCAGCTATCGCAAGCAGATTGGCTATATCCCTGAGACCCCTAGCTTGTATGAGGAATTGACTCTCAGAGAGCATATCAAGACGGTTGCCATGGCCTATGGTATTGAGCAAAAAGTGGCTTTTGATCGTGTGGAACCTTTGTTAAAAATGTTCCGTCTGGATAAAAAATTGGACTGGTTTCCAGTGCATTTCTCCAAAGGGATGAAGCAGAAGGTCATGATTATCTGTGCCTTTGTGGTAGATCCTAGCCTCTTTATCGTGGATGAGCCTTTCCTTGGGCTCGATCCGCTGGCTATTTCTGACTTGATTCAGCTTTTGGAAGTAGAAAAGCAAAAAGGCAAGTCTATCCTCATGAGTACCCACGTGCTGGACTCGGCGGAGAAGATGTGTGACGCCTTTGTTATTCTCCACAAGGGGGAGGTGAGGGCTCAGGGGAACCTCCAGCAACTGCGCGAAGCCTTTGGCATGCCTGAAGCGAGTTTGAATGATATTTACTTGGCTCTGACCAAAGAGGAGGACCGATGAAAGACTTGTTTTTAAAGAGAAAGCAGGCTTTTCGTAAGGACGTAATATTTATTTGCAAGGCGCAGGCCAATTCTATGCTTTGAGCAAGCATCTTGAAGTGAAGCAATTACTTGTTGATGGTCG
>NZ_AJRE01000195.1:0-1766 GCF_000296955.1 Streptococcus sp. GMD4S | reverse complement strand
AAATAGTCTTGCTGCTCTTTGTCCAAACCAACTAGTGAACGTGCATGCGCTTGAGAAATTTTTCCATTTTCTACTTCAGTTAAGATATATTCTGGTAGGGAAAGCAAACGAATAAAATTAGTGATATAAGGACGAGATTTCCCCATTTTATCTGCTATCTCAGTGTGAGTAAATCCTTTTTCTACTAAAGATTCGTAGGCGCGTGCTTCTTCAACAGGATTTAAATTTTCTCTCTGCAAATTCTCAATGATAGACTGAATCATCATTTCCTGATCTGAGAGGTGCTTTACAACGGCTGGAATAGAAGTAAGACCAGCTAAGAGAGAAGCCCGATATCGTCTCTCTCCTGCAAGGATTTCATAACCAATTACAGGAGATTGACGAACGATGATTGGTTGGATGAGCCCATTTTCTTTGATTGACTGAGCCAATTCCTTTAATTTTTCTACATCAAATTCTTTTCGAGGTTGGTAAGGATTCTTTTGTATTTCAGAGATAGAAATCATTTCAAATTTTTCCATGATTCTACACTAACATATCTTTTACTTTCTGTAAAGTTTTCTTTACACTGATGTCAATTAAGACTCTAAATCACTAGAATTCTTATCTAGTTTAATTGAGGTTGTTTCCTCCTTACCGTTACGGTAGTAGGTTACTTTGATAGTATCTCCGATAGCATGATTGTAAAGAGCATGTTGTAGGTCTGTTGATGAGGCAATCTCTTTGTCATCAACTTTGGTAATGACATCATATTTTTGAAGATGTCCATTTGCTGGCATATTGTTTTGAACAGATCGAACAACTACACCTGAAGTGAGACCACTTGGAATGTTAAGTTTTCTAAGATCACTAGCTCCAACATTTGATAGATTAACCATTTGAATTCCAAGAGCAGGACGAGTTACTTTACCATCACTTTCAAGCTGTTTAATGATATTTTGTGCATCGTTTGAAGGAATTGCAAAACCAAGACCTTCTACAGATGTTCCACCATTACTTGCAATTTTACTTGATGTAATACCAATTACTTGTCCTTGAATGTTTACAAGTGGACCACCAGAGTTACCAGGGTTAATGGCTGTATCTGTTTGAATGGCTTTTGTTGAAATAGCTTGACCATCTTCAGATTTTAGAGAAACATTTCGATTAAGACTTGAAATAATCCCCTGTGTAACTGTATTAGCATATTCTGAACCTAGAGGACTACCGATAGCAATCGCTGTTTCTCCAACACTAAGTTGACTTGAATCCCCAAATTCTGCCACTGTTGTAACTTTTTCTGAAGAAATTTTAACGACAGCAATATCAGAGAAGGTATCAGATCCGACAATTTCACCAGGAACCTTGGTACCATCTGCTAAGCGGATATCAACTTTTGAAGCTCCATTGATAACGTGAGTATTAGTTACAAGATAGGCATCTTTATCATCCTTTTTATAGATGACACCTGATCCCTCACTTGCGATTTGTTGATTGTCTGAATCAGAGTTAGTGTCATCAGCATTAAATACACTACTTTGTCTACTGCTAGAAGAAGAATAAGTAATGATTGAGACAACAGCATCCTTAACTTTATTTACTGCTTGAGTGGTTGAATTTTCATTTTTATAGGATGTTTGAGTGACAGTGCCAGAATTATTATTCGTAGCTTGATTTCCTTGTTTTTGATAAAGTTGCAATGTTACGAAACTTCCTAAGGCACCACTTAAAAATCCGATTAGAATGATTGCAAGAACTTTAACTCCTTTTTTGTAAAGTAACTAAAA
>NZ_AJRE01000194.1:0-1767 GCF_000296955.1 Streptococcus sp. GMD4S | reverse complement strand
CATAACACTTGGCAAGTACGTTTTTACGAAGGGCCTTGATATCCGTACGAGCCACAATTTTGTGTCCAATAGCTGCTTGAATCGGCACCTCAAACTGTTGACGAGGGATGATTTTCTTGAGCTTATCAACGATGAGTTTCCCGCGTTCGTAGGCAAAGTCCTTGTGGACGATAAAGCTAAGAGCATCGACCTTATCACCATTGAGAAGGATGTCCATTTTGACCAGCTTAGATGGGCGATACTCTGACAATTCATAGTCAAAGCTTGCATAACCACGCGTCGAAGACTTGAGCTTATCAAAAAAGTCAAATACGATTTCAGCAAGTGGAATTTGATAGATGACATTGACACGATTGTCATCAATATAATCCATAGTCACAAAATCCCCACGTTTCCGCTGAGCCAGTTCCATCACCGCTCCAACAAACTCCTGTGGTACCATAATCTGAGCCTTGACATAAGGTTCTTCAATGGTCGCAATCTTAGTTGGATCTGGAAACTCTGATGGGTTAGAGACATCCATAGACTCACCGTCAGTTTGATTAACCTTATAGATAACAGACGGAGCTGTCATAATGAGGTCAATGTTGAACTCGCGCTCTAAACGCTCTTGGATAACATCCATATGGAGGAGTCCAAGGAATCCACAACGGAAACCAAATCCAAGGGCCTGAGATGTTTCTGGTTCAAACTGCAAGCTAGCATCGTTGAGCTGCAATTTTTCTAAGGCTTCACGTAGGTCATTGTACTTGTTTGACTCAATTGGGTAAAGTCCTGCAAAGACCATAGGATTCATTTGCTTGTAGCCATCTAGCGGTTCTGCTGCAGGATTGCTTGCTAGGGTCACTGTATCTCCGACACGCGTGTCTTGAACCGTCTTGATAGAAGCCGCAATATAACCAACGTCACCTGTGGCTAGGAAATCACGCCCAACAGCTTTCGGTGTGAAAATTCCGACCTCCGTCACATCAAAGGTCTTTCCATTGCTCATGAGTTGAATCTTATCGCCAGGTTTAACAACTCCGTCCATGACACGAACTTGGAGGATAACCCCACGGTAAGCATCATAAACTGAGTCGAAAATCAAGGCTTTGAGTGGAGCTGAAACATCACCAGTTGGGGCTGGCACTTTCTCTACGATTTGCTCAAGAATCTCTTCGATACCAATACCAGCTTTGGCTGATGCTAAGACCGCTTCGCTGGCATCTAGTCCAATGACATCCTCAATCTCTGTACGAACGCGCTCAGGATCGGCTGCTGGTAGGTCAATCTTGTTAATGACGGGCAGAATTTCCAAATCATTGTCCAAGGCTAGATAAACGTTAGCAAGAGTTTGCGCTTCAATCCCTTGAGCCGCATCAACCACCAAAATCGCTCCTTCACAGGCAGCTAGCGAACGCGACACTTCATAGGTAAAGTCCACGTGCCCTGGCGTGTCAATCAAGTGGAAAATATAGGTTTCGCCATCTTTTGCAGTGTAATTGAGCTCAATGGCATTCAACTTAATGGTAATCCCACGTTCACGTTCAAGATCCATACTATCCAAAAGCTGGGCCTGCATTTCACGACTAGAAACGGTCTCCGTCTTTTCCAAAATGCGGTCTGCTAGCGTTGATTTCCCGTGGTCAATATGGGCGATAATAGAGAAGTTTCGGATTTTCTCCTGTCGTTTTTTCAAATCTTCTAAGTTCATGATGCTCTTCCTTTCAGGGTATCTATTAATTATAAATTGTTTTTAACATTTTGACAAGACCATACCCTGCTAGG
>NZ_AJRE01000193.1:0-1767 GCF_000296955.1 Streptococcus sp. GMD4S | reverse complement strand
CTCAGGAAGCAGTCAATAAAGCGCTAGAAACTGCTCTCGAACAAATCAACAAACTCGAAGCGGCTCAGCCTGAGAAACCTGCTGAACCGGAAAAGCCAGCTCAACCAGAAACTCCAGTTCAACCTGAGAAACCTGCTGAGCCTGAAAAACCAACTCAACCTGAGAATCCAGTTCAACCTGAGAAACCTGGCCAGCCTGAACAACCAGCTGAACCAAAACAACCGGAAATTGAGTACGATAAGGCTATGGACAGCTTGACAAAAGCTATCAAGAAAAAAGTCGCTGAACTTGGATCCAACAATGAAGCTAAGAAGCAATTGTTAGCCATTGCTGACCAAGCCATTGCTGCAATCCAAGAAGCTAAAACTCAGGAAGCAGTCAATCAAGCGCTAAAAACTGCTCTCGAACAAATCAGCAAGCTCGAAGCAGCTCAGCCTGAGAAACCTGCTGAACCTGAAAAACCAGTTCAGCCTGAAAATCCGACTCAACCTGAGAAACCGGCTCAGCCTGAAAATCCAGTTCAGCCTGAGAAACCAGCTCAGCCTGAAAAACCAACTCAACCGGAAACTCCGGCTCAGCCTGAAAAGCCAGCTCAACCGGAACAACCAACTCAACCGGAAACTCCAGCGCAACCGGAAAAACCGGCTCAGCCTGAAAAGCCGACTCAACCGGAAACTCCAGCGCAACCTGAAAAACCGGCTCAACCGGAAACTCCAGCGCAACCTGAAAAACCGGCTCAACCTGAAAAACCTGCTCAGCCTGAAAATCCGACTCAACCGGAAACTCCAGCGCAACCTGAGAAACCAATTACTTCTTCAAGTCCTGAGGAAGGGGTTAAAGACCTTGTCTTTACACTTCCAAGCTTGGAAATCGTCAATAAGGTCGTACCATTCAAGACTATTCGTCGCGAAAACCCACAATTAGACAAAGGAAAAGAGCAAGTTCTATCAGAAGGAAAAGACGGTCTCTTAGTCGAGTATGTTGAAGTGGACGGTGACAATCGCAAGGTTCTCCAAACAGAAGCAACACCAGCTCAAGATCGAGTGATTGAGGTAGGTAGCAAACAAAGCTCAGTTGGAACAGAGGCGCCACCAGTTGTGACTCTTCCTGAGTATGTTCTACCAAGAGAGACTGAAAAACCTGCGCCAGTCGTAACAGATAATTCATCATCAAAAGATGAAAAAGCTCCTGTTACAGCTACAGTCAAAGAAGACAAGGAAAGACTACTCCCTGCAACTGGGGAACAAGAAGCAAGTGCCTTCCTCTTCTTGGCAGCCATTACTTCTATCTTGTCTCTCCTCATCTTCCAAAAGAATTTCAAAGACTAATAACCCTCTTTGATTGATTCTTTTCCATTATTTCAGTTCCCCCGTTGAGAAGACCATTTGGTCTTCTCTTTTTCTATCTGTAAAATTAAAAAACATCCACAAATATACATGGATATTTTGGTATGACTCTGTAAAGTAAGATGATCATTGAAGATAGCTGTTCTCAAATCAAACCACGTTTTCAAATAAACGCTCATCCAAAAAAGAGAGTCCCTCTTGTCTTATCTCATCAGAACTACCATCATAAGTTTCTGCAAGAACTCCACAGATAAAAGATGGTGTTTCGAATTCCAATACCATGAGATTTTCTGACGCTCACCAGCCATCTTTCCTAAATCAGACTTCCCTCTCCCACACCTAGTCACTGACTACTATTTTTGAGTCCAGCATATGCATAGGTTCGATTTCTGGGACACTCTTTTTCCGTCACCACCCTAAA
>NZ_AJRE01000192.1:0-1808 GCF_000296955.1 Streptococcus sp. GMD4S | reverse complement strand
TTAAGGCGAGAGCAATTCTATCATCCATTTAATTGATATTTAGCTTGACTAAATGGGAAAATGTGGAAAAATGATATAATGAGATGGACGAAAAATTGATAAATTAGAATTTCTAGAGGTGAGAGAAGTGTGGCAACACATCCAACTTAAATCGAAATCATATAAAATTACGAGGAGATTGTAAGATGAGTAATTATATAAAATTAAATGAAGATAGATGGAATAATGTAAAAAACGACTATACTGAGCCATTGACACATGAAGAATTAGAAGAAGCTAGAAAGCATCCAATTTCTGTCGCCTTAACTGTGGGGAAAAAAGTTCCGACAGAATGGTTTGAAAAAGCCAAGGGAAAAAAGATATTAGGGTTAGCTTGTGGTGGTGGCCAGCAGGGTCCCGTTTTTGCTGCAAAAGGTTATGATGTCACCATCATGGATTTTTCTAAATCACAATTAGAAAGAGATGAAATGGTTGCCAAAAGAGAAGGCTTAAAAATCAATACCGTTCAAGGCGATATGACAAAACCATTTCCATTTGAAAATGAAACTTTTGATATTATTTTTAATCCGGTTTCAAATGTATATATAGAAGATTTAGAAAACATGTATCATGTATAAAGAAGCCTCTCGCGTATTGAAAAAGGGTGGACTCTTAATGGTCGGATTTATGAATCCCTGGATCTACATGTATGATGCTGACACTGTATGGGACAAACCCGATGAGGAATTACTTTTAAAGTTTTCAATCCCTTTTAATTCAAGAGAGCTTGAAGAGGAAGGCAAAATCACCATCAATCCAGAATATGGATATGAATTTAGCCATACCTTAGAAAGTCAGATTAGAGGACAACTAAAAAACGGTCTCGCTATGATCGATTTTTATGAATCGTGTGACAAAAGACATCGCTTGTCACGTTATGGAAATGACTACATCGCTACACTTTGCATTAAACTATAATCTTATAGAACATACTTCTGGAGAATAGCTCGTTGTATTTTACGATTAGAATTTGCCCATCACCAAAATACAGCAGGGATGTTGGGAGCCTATTACCATTTCAAGACAAAACAATCCTAGTTTGGTTCAACCAAACTAGGATTTTCTAACGCGTTTTTGTCTACGATAGCCATTGAGTTTTTTATTTTCCCAATAACTATTAAAGATTTTTTCCTTGCTCTCGCGATTGATTTCTAAAAAGTAGGCATAAATCAAATCTATTAAAATGAGCATAGGGAGTTGAGCGGAAATACGCTGGATGTAAGAAGATTGATTATGACTTGCGACAAGGACTGTTTCGGTATAGGCCTGACTGTTTTTGTTTGGAGCGCTGGTAAAGAGAATGGTCTTGGCACCCATTTCCTTGGCATCCAACAAACTATCGAGGACGGATTGGGTAGTGCCTGATAGAGAAAAGCCAAGTACCAGACAGTTTTCATCCATGATACTGGTCGTCCAAGCAAAGCCATCCTGATCGGTCAAAGCTTCGCAGACAACACCTAATCGCATAAAGCGCAATTTCATCTCACGGGCAATCAGACCAGAACTTCCCGTCCCGAAAAAGTAAACTCGTTCAGCGTCATCGATTAATTGGGCAACGCGTTCCAGTTGTTCTTCGTCAATCAAATCCTGAGTTTGTTCTCGCATGATAGTGTAGCTTCGCAAAACACGTTTGGTCAAAGGACTGTGTTTGTGCGAATGAGTGTCCGGTTTACTAGCCTGATGCTGGTATTGAAAGACGAACTCTCGGTAGCCTGTAAAACCACACTTTTTGGCAAAGCGGGTCAAGGCTGCTTGGGAGATATGTAATT
>NZ_AJRE01000191.1:0-1819 GCF_000296955.1 Streptococcus sp. GMD4S | reverse complement strand
CTCAGGAAGCAGTCAATAAAGCGCTAGAAACTGCTCTCGAACAAATCAACAAACTCGAAGCGGCTCAGCCTGAGAAACCTGCTGAACCTGAAAAACCAGTTCAGCCTGAAAAACCAACTCAACCTGAGAATCCAGTTCAACCTGAGAAACCTGGCCAGCCTGAGCAACCAGCCGAACCAAAACAACCGGAAATTGAGTACGATAAGGCTATGGACAGCTTGACAAAAGCTATCGAGAAAAAAGTCGCTGAGCTTGGATCCAACAAGGAAGCTAAGAAGCAATTGTTAGCAATTGCTGACCAAGCCATTGCTGCAATCCAAGAAGCTGAAACTCAGGAAGCAGTCAATCAAGCGCTAGAAACTGCTCTCGAACAAATCAACAAGCTCGAAGCAGCTCAACCTGAGAAACCTGCGCAACCGGAAAATCCTGTTCAGCCTGAAAAGCCGACTCAACCTGAGAAACCAGCTCAGCCTGAAAAACCAACTCAACCTGAGAATCCAGTTCAACCAGAAAAACCGGCTCAGCCTGAGAAACCTGCTCAACCTGAAAAACCAGTTCAGCCTGAAAAGCCGACTCAACCTGAGAATCCAGTTCAACCGGAAAAACCGGCTCAGCCTGAAAAGCCAGCTCAGCCTGAAAAACCAACTCAACCGGAAACTCCGGCTCAGCCTGAAAAGCCAGCTCAGCCTGAAAAACCAACTCAACCGGAAACTCCGGCTCAGCCTGAAAAGCCGACTCAACCTGAGAATCCAGTTCAACCGGAAACTCCAGCTCAACCTGAGAAACCGGCGCAACCTGAGAAACCGGCTCAGCCTGAAAAGCCGACTCAACCGGAAAATCCAGCGCAACCTGAGAAACCAATTACTTCTTCAAGTCCTGAGGAAGGGGTTAAAGACCTTGTCTTTACACTTCCAAACTTGGAAATCGTCAATAAGGTCGTACCGTTCAAGACGATTCGTCGCGAAAACCCACAATTAGACAAGGGAAAAGAGCAAGTTCTATCAGAAGGGAAAGACGGTCTCTTAGTCGAGTATGTTGAAGTGGACGGTGACAATCACAAGGTTCTCCAAACAGAAGCAACTCCAGCTCAAGATCGAGTGATTGAGGTAGGTAGCAAACAAAGCTCAGTTGGAACAGAAGCGCCACCAGTTGTGACCCTTCCTGAGTATGTTCTACCAAGAGAGATTGAAAAACCTGCTCCAGCCGTAACAGATAATTCATCAGCAAAAGATGAAAAAGCTCCTGTTACAGCTACAGTCAAAGAAGACAAGGAAAGACTACTCCCTGCAACTGGGGAACAAGAAGCAACTGCCTTCCTATTCTTGGCAGCTATTACTTCTATCTTGTCTCTCCTTATCTTCCAAAAGAATTTCAAAGACTAAAAGAAATCTTTGATTGATTCTTTTCCATTATTTCAGTTCCCCCGTAGAGAAGACCATCTGGTCTTCTCTTTTTCTATCTATAAAATTAAAAAACATCCACAAATATACATGGATATTTTGGTATGACTCTGTAAAGTAAGATGATCATTGAGAATAGCTGTTCTCAAATCCAACCACGTTTTCAAATAAACGCTCATCTAAAAAAGAGTGCCCCTTGTCTTATCTCATCAGAATTACCATCATAAGTTTCTGCAAGAACTCCACAGATAAAAGATGGTGTTTCGAATTCCAATACCATGAGATTTTCTGACGCTCACAAGCCATCTTTCCTAAATCAGACTTTCCTCTTCCACACCTAGTCACTGACTACTATTTTTGAGTCCAGCATATGCATAGGTTCGATTTCTGGGACACTCTTTTTCCGTCACCACCCTAAA
>NZ_AJRE01000190.1:0-1826 GCF_000296955.1 Streptococcus sp. GMD4S | reverse complement strand
CTAATGAATTGGCTCAACTCCACATCATGGGACAACTCCATGAACTAATGTTTCATCTAGGAACGATTGCTCCCAATCAGAAAAAAGAGAATATTTCATCAACTCACCAGCTCTATCTTGACTGCAAACAATTAATTGATAGTCACTATCCACGATCGCTCACCATTCAAGATTTAGCAAAAGAGCTATCGGTTCATAGAAGTTACTTAACTAGTGTGTTTAAAGAATTTCACCAACTCTCTCCAAAAGAGTATTTACTTTTCGTTCGAATGAACCGTGCTCAACAGTTACTAGAACACACAAATGAAACGATCAAAGTCATTGCATATTCTGTAGGTTTTTCAGACCCACTACATTTCTCAAAAGCCTACAAACAGTTTTTTCATAAAACACCTAGTCAAACTCGAAATGAATACTCTCACTCCCTCTTAGCTAGAAAGGAAAATCAATGAAATCACACCAACTAGTTTACCAAATATTAGCTAGAGAAAACGATTATGTCAGCGGAGAAAAAATCGGAGAAGAACTGAATTTAAGCCGTACATCCATATGGAAAGCGATCCAACGTCTTCAACAAGAAGGCCTAGAAATTGACAGTATCAAAAATAGAGGATACAAGCTTATTCAAGGCGATCTGATATTGCCTGATTTGATTCAGGAGAAAACCAACTTAACCATTCGCTACAAACCTGAGACAAAATCAACACAAACAGATGCAAAAGAAGGGATTGAGGCTGGAAACCAAGGAAACACACTCTATCTTTCAACCTGTCAAACAGCAGGTCGTGGCCGCTTTCAGCGCCCCTACTATTCTCCATCTCAGGGTGGGATCTATATGTCCCTGCATATTCAACCCAATCTTCCCTATGAAAAACTCCCTTCCTATACTCTCCTTGTAGCTGCTGCAACCTACAAAGCCATTAAAAATCTAACTATGATAGAAGTAGATATCAAATGGGTAAATGACATCTACTTAAAAAATAAAAAGATAGCAGGTATCCTCACCGAAGCAATGACATCAGTTGAAACAGGCTTGGTTACAGATGTCATTATCGGACTTGGTATAAATTTTTCTATAGCAGACTTCCCAGAAGACCTAAAAGAAAAAGCAGGTAGCCTATTTATGCCACCTGCACCAATTAGTCGTAATGAGCTCATCAGCGAAATATGGAATTGTTTCTACAATACGGATCCAGATGAGCTACTTTATATCTATAAAGAAAGATCATTAGTTCTTGGAAAAGAAGTTACCTTCCAGCTAGATGGAAAACTTAAAAAAGGACTTGCAAAAGAAATCTCAGAATCTGGTCAACTACAAGTCGAACTTGCAAACAAACGTACTATCTGGCTAAATAGCGGAGAAATATCACTAACAAATTGGTAATAAACAAATCCCCCTTTTAACGATCTAGAAGGGGGATTTACATACAAAAAAAGAGCCTAGAAGCTCCCTTTACGTACGGAGAATGGGGGATTCGAACCCCCGCGCCGGTTACCCGACCTAACGATTTAGCAAACCGTCCTCTTCAGCCTCTTGAGTAATTCTCCTATTAATGGGCACGAGTGGACTCGAACCACCGACCTCACGCTTATCAGGCGTGCGCTCTAACCACCTGAGCTACGCGCCCAAGTTCAAAAACTTGGTATGAACTTTCGTTCAAAGCGGGTGACGAGAATCGAACTCGCGACAACAGCTTGGAAGGCTGTAGTTTTACCACTAAACTACACCCGCTTAATAAAACAAAATATGGCGCGAGACGGAATCGAACCGCCGACACATGGAGCTTCAATCCATTGCTCTACCAACTGAGCTACCGAGCCAAATT